>JAKALZ010000163.1 GCA_021813065.1 bacterium | reverse complement strand
GAGACTGTCGAGGTGCACATCAGGCTCAACCTCAAGAAGAGCCAGACTGTGCGCGACACGGTGGTGCTCCCGAATCAGTTCAGGGCTGAAAAGCGCATTCTCGTGTTCTGCAAGCCCGAGCGCGTCAAAGAAGCGCTCGATTCCGGCGCCGCCTTCGCGGGCAATGATGATCTCGTCGAGAAGATCAAGGGCGGCTGGCTCGATTTCGATATCGCGGTCGCCACCCCCGACATGATGAAAGACGTCGGCAAGCTCGGTATGGTGCTGGGCCGCAGAGGCCTCATGCCCAACCCCAAAACCGGTACCGTCACGAACGACCTCCCCGCCGCGCTCAATGAGCTGCGCAAGGGCCGAACGGAGTACCGCACCGACAAGTCCAACATCATCCACCTGCCGGTCGGCAAGATTTCGATGGACGCCGAGAAGATCGCCGAGAACCTCACGGTGCTCGTCGATGAAGTGAACCGCAAGCGCCCCGCCGATGCGAAGGGCGATTTTGTGATGTCCGTCTATCTGACGCCGACCATGGGTCCGAGCGTCAAAGTGGCGCTGAACAAATCGGAGAAGAGGTAAGACTATGGCAATCAAAGCGTCAAAAGTCCAGCCGAAGAAAGTCGAAGCCATAGGCGCGCTCAGAGAGATGATCTCTGGTTCGAACGATTTCATCTTCACTGAGTACCGAGGCCTCACGGTTGAGCAGATTACGGCGCTCCGGCACCAGCTCCGGGCGAAGGGTGTCGAGCTCCACGTCATCAAGAACAATTTCGCGCGCCTCGCCTTCGAGGAGCTCGGCTACCCGAATACGGTGGAGCCGGTGCTCAGCGGGCCGACCGCGGTTGCCTTCATCAAGGCCGACTCGAACGATGTCGCGAAGATCCTCCTGGATTTCGCCAAGGATACCCCGAATCTCGTGATCAAAGGTGCCATGGTGGACCGCAAGTTCATGGATCTCAAGCAGGTTGAGGCCTTCAGCAAACTGCCTGGCCGCAATCAGCTCATCGCGATGCTCATGTCCGCGATGCAGGCGCCCGCTCAGAACCTTGTCTACGTCATCAACGCGATTCCCACCAAGCTGGTGCGCGTGCTCAAGGCGATCGAGGAGAAAAAGGCCCAGGAGGGCGCGAACTGAGGAAGAATCCGTCAGGCTTCGGAACGCTGCCGTTCCTGTCGGAGTTCGATAGAGAGCCTGCCCGTAGTGGTGGGCCAGTATGAAACAAGGAGAAGATAATATGGCAGCACTGACCAAAGATCAGATTATCGACGCGATTGCCTCGATGACCGTTCTCGAGATCTCCGATCTCGTGAAGGCGATGGAAGAGAAGTTTGGCGTCACCGCGGCCGCGCCTGTGGCCGTCGCCGCAGCGCCCGCAGCCGGCGCCGCAGCCGCACCTGTCGAAGAGAAGACCGAGTTCACGGTTGTGCTCAAAGGCAATGTGCCCGCCGACAAGAAAATCGCTATTATTAAGGAAGTCCGCGCTATCACCGGTCTCGGCCTCAAAGAGGCCAAAGACCTCGTCGAAGCCGGCGACAAGCCCCTCAAGGAGAATGTCTCCAAGGATGAGGCCGAAAAGGTTAAGAAGCAGATCGAAGCTGCTGGCGGCGCCGTCGAGGTGAAGTGATCGAATCGACGAGCCTGAGGCGGTCCACACACGCGGGCCGTCTTTGATTCGAGGAGGGACCGTGGCGCGGGATACCGAGAGGTTCGCGCGCCGCGTGTCCCCCCGTTTTCAGGGCGCACTCTAGTGCCAAGATGCTGGAATGCGTCCTGATGACGGAAATGATTGTGGCGCTGAGAGGCGAACTCGCGGCGCATGGACCTTTGACCCGCGCGTGCGAACGCGCATGGAGGGGTGACGGATGGCGTATACCGAACAGAAGATTAAGCGCACATATATTGGAAAAGACTATCGCGATGTCATGGATATCCCCGATCTTATCGATATTCAGCTCGCGTCGTATGAGCGCTTTCTCCAGAGGGACAAGATACGGAAGAGCAGCACACTTGAGCAAAGTGGTCTCGAGGAAGTATTTCGGACGACCTTCCCCATCGAGAGTCCCTCCGGCGATCTCGTGATCGAGTATGAACACTATTCGCTCGAGGAGAAATCGATCAAGTATTCAGAACTCGAGTGCAAACAGAAAGGTCTCACCTACTCAGTTCCCCTCAAGGCGGTTATCAATCTCGTCTTCAAGCGGACCGGAGAGATTCGGCAGAAAGAGATCTATCTCGGCGACATTCCCCTCATGACGGACAGAGGGACATTCATCATCAACGGCGCCGAGCGCGTCATTGTCTCACAAATCCACCGATCGCCCGGTGTCGTGTTCAGCCACGAGAAGGGTGTATTCTCTTCGCGCATCATTCCTTACCGGGGGAGCTGGCTCGAGTTTGAGATTGACCAAAAGCACGATCTCATCCACGCGAAAATCGACCGCAAGAGAAAGATCCTCGGTACGATGTTCCTCAGGGCAATCGGTTTCCAGTCCCGCGAGGAGATCATCACCGCGTTCTACTCGACGAAAGAGGTCGAACTCAGCGAGGACCAAGCCGCAAAGGATGCTCTTGTCGGCAAAATTCTCGCGAAAGCTGTCTACATCGAGCTCGATGGCGAACAGAAGCGGCTCTTCCGCGCCGGCGACAAGATACACCTCCACGAGATCGATGAGCTCATGAACCTCGGTATCGGCAGCATCGAGGTAATCGATTTTGACGATGAGAAATCCCTCCATAACGAGATGATCCTCAATTGCTTCGAGCGCGAGGATGTCAAGCTTGTCAAGGAGACTCCCGATCAGGATGAACCGACCAAGGAAGACGCGATCTCCGCGGTCTACTCAGTGCTGCGCCCAGGCGAGCCCATCTCGATGGAGAACGCTGAGCGCGACCTGCACAATATGTTCTTTACCGCTCGCCAGTACGATCTTGGCGCGGTCGGACGCTACAAGCTCAACAAGAAGTTCGACTTTGAAATGAAGACGAACACCCTCACCAAGGATGACATCGTCGCCACGATGAAGCACCTCATCAATGTGTATTATGGCGAGGCCAACATCGACGATATCGACCATCTCGGCAATCGCCGCGTGCGCGCGGTCGGCGAGCTCCTCTCCAACGTGATGAAGGTCGCCTTCAGCCGTATGGAGCGCACCGCGAAGGACCGCATGACCGGCAAGGACCTTGAGACCGCCAAACCTCAGGATCTCATAACGATCAAGCCGATCGTCGCCGCGATCAAGGAGTTCTTTGGGACTTCTCAGCTGTCGCAGTTCATGGATCAGGTCAACCCGCTCGCCGAGCTTACGCACAAGCGGCGGCTGAATGCCCTTGGTCCCGGCGGTCTCAACCGCGACCGCGCCGGTTTCGAGGTGCGCGACGTTCACTATACCCACTATGGGCGCATGTGTCCCATCGAGACGCCGGAAGGTCCGAATATCGGCCTCATCGTGTCGCTCGCGACTTACACGACGGTGAACGACTACGGCTTCCTTGAAACACCGTACCGCAAGGTCCGCGACGGCAAGGTCACCGACGACATTGAGTATCTCTCGGCCATCGACGAAGATAAATACTATGTCGCTCAGGCTTCGGCCCGCATCGATCTGGGAGGCAAATTTCTCGACCAGACTGTTTCGTGCCGCCATCAGGGCGACTACACGATGCGCACCCCCGGCGAGATCCAGTACATGGATGTTTCCCCCAAGCAGATCATTTCGGTATCCGCCGCGCTCATTCCTTTCTTGGAGCACGACGACGCCAACCGCGCGCTCATGGGTTCGAACATGCAGCGCCAGGCGGTGCCTCTCGTCTTCACGGAGTCCCCGCGCATCGGAACAGGCATGGAGTGGAAGACCGCGTATGACTCTGGCGTGCTCATCAAGGCGAAGCGCTCGGGCGTCGTCGAGCACGTGGACGCCAACAGCGTCGTGATACGCCCCGACAAACCAGAGACCCCGGATGAAACCGATGTCTATCAGCTCATCAAGTACCAGCGAACGAACCAGGACACCTGCTTCAACCACAGGCCTATCGTCAAGCGCGGCGAAAAGATACTCAAAGGCCAAGTCATCGCCGACGGCCCCGCGACGAGCCAGGGCGAACTTGCCCTCGGCCGAAATATTCTCGCGGGCTTTGTGCCCTGGAATGGCTATAACTATGAGGACGCGATCCTTATTTCTGAGCGCGTCGTAAAAGAAGATCTCTTCACGTCGATCCACATCAAAGAGTTCATCCTCGAGGTGCGCGACACCAAGCTCGGACCTGAGCGGATCACGCGCGATATCCCGAACACGAGCGAGAAGATGCTCGATAATCTCGATGGCGAGGGCGTCGTGCGCATCGGCGCAAAAGTGAAGAGCGGCGACATTCTCGTCGGGAAAGTCACTCCCAAGAGCGACTCGGACACGACGCCTGAGTTCAAGCTCCTCAACTCGATTTTCGGCGAAAAGGCAAAGGATGTTCGAGATTCGTCACTCCGCGTGCCGCATGGCATCGAGGGGACGGTTATCGACGTACAGCGCATGTCGCGCGTCAACAACGATGACCTCGCGCCTGGCGTCGAGGAGAACGTAAAAGTGCTTGTCGCCGTGAAGCGCAAACTCAAAGAGGGCGACAAAATGGCCGGGCGTCACGGCAACAAGGGCGTCGTAGCCCGTGTGCTTCCAGTCGAAGACATGCCCTATCTCGAAGATGGCACGCCGCTCGACATTTGCCTCAATCCGCTGGGCGTCCCTTCGCGAATGAATATCGGTCAGATCATGGAGACAGAGCTCGGTTGGGCGGCAAGCACCCTCAACGAGTGGTACGCCTGCCACGTTTTCCAGTCGCCCTCGCAGGAGCAGATCGAAGACAAACTCCGCCAGGCCGGTTTGCCCGTAACCTCCAAGGTAATGGCACGCGATGGTAAGACAGGCGAGTTCTTCAAGAACCCGATCACGGTGGGCATCGTCTACTTCCTCAAGCTGCACCACCTTGTCGAC
>JAKALZ010000162.1 GCA_021813065.1 bacterium | reverse complement strand
TGTTTTGCAGGATGCGATGAAAGAGGCGGAGGCCAAGAAAAAAGAAATCCTGGTAGAAGCAAAAGATCAGATCATTCGAGAACGAAACCAGCAAGAGAGGGAAATCAGGGATCGGAGAATTGAGCTGCAGAAGTACGAGCGGCGCGTTCTCCTCAAAGAAGAGAACCTCGACGCGAAGCTCTCGTCCATAGAGCGCATCGAGGGGAATCTCAAGACAAGGGAATCAACGATCGCGGATAAGGAGACCTACCTCGCGGGGCAGGAGGAGCGTTACGCCGCCGAGCTCGAGCGAGTGTCGGGCTTTACGGCGGAAGAGGCGAAAAAGCTCATCATCCAGAACATGGAGCAGGAAGCGCGCCGCGACGCCCAGGTCCTCATCAACAAGATCGATCAGGAAGCTCAGCTCACCGCGGAGAAAAAGGCAAAGGACATCGTCATTACGACGATCCAGCGCATCGCGACCGAATCGACTGCCGAGTCGACCGTGTCGTCGGTCAGCCTTCCTTCGGATGAGATGAAAGGGCGCATCATCGGGCGCGAGGGCCGCAACATCCGCACCCTCGAAACGCTCACGGGAGTCGATATCATTATCGACGACACCCCGGAGGCGGTGGTCATCTCCTGCTTCGATCCGATCCAGCGCGAGATCGCGAAGATTTCGCTCGAGCGCCTCATCACCGACGGGCGCATCCACCCGGCGCGCATCGAAGAGATGGTGCAGAAGGTGACGCGCGAGATCAACCAGAAGCTCTATGATGAGGGCGAAAAGGTCGTGTTCGACCTCGGTCTGCACAACATGGCGCCGGAACTCATCAGGGCTGTGGGAAGGCTCTATTACCGCACGAGTTACGGGCAGAACGTGCTCATGCACTCGAAGGAAGTCGCGGTCATCGCGGGGCTTTTGGCGGCCGAGCTCGGGCTCAACCGAGAAATCGCCAAACGCGGCGCGCTCCTCCACGACATCGGCAAGGGCATTGTCACCGATTCGGACAAGAACCACGCCGAGATCGGCGTCGAGATCGCCCGCAAGTTCGGCGAGGACGCGCGCATCGTGAACGCGATTGCCGCGCACCACAACGACGTCGAGCCGAGCTGCGCCGAGAGCGTGATCGTGCAGATCGCCGATGCGATCTCCGCCGCGCGCCCCGGAGCGCGCCGCGAGACTCTGGACAACTACATCAAGAGGCTCGAGGACCTTGAGGCGGTCGCCGAGAGCTTCTCCGGCGTCGAGAAAGCCTTCGCCATCCAGGCTGGCCGCGAGCTCCGCATCATCGTCAACAACGAGCAGGTGTCCGACGATCAAGCGAAGGATCTCTGCAAGAGCATCGCCAAGAAGATCGAATCCGATCTCCGCTATCCTGGCAGGATCAAAGTGACCATCATCAGGGAAACCCGTATAGTGGAATATGCGCGATGAGTTCTGATACCGCGAATGTCCTCATGATTGGAGACATCGTGGGAGCGCCCGGTCTCCGGGCGCTCTTCACGTTTTTACCCGCGCTCATCAAGAAAACCGAAGCGGATATCGTAGTCGCCAATGGCGAAAACGCGCTGAAGGGATTCGGCATAGGCGCGGAGGAAGTCACCGCGATACGCTCGTATGGCGTCGATGTCATCACGAGCGGCAACCATGTATGGGAGCGCAAGGAAGCACCGGAACTCCTCGACGCTGAGCAGTGCCTTCTCAGACCCGCAAACTATCCGAAAGGGCTGCCTGGGCATTCGAGCGCCCACCTCGGCGCGAGCGCGCCCGCGCACGCCGTAACTCGATCGAGCGGCGCCTCCGGGCGCTTCGAGTGGCTCGTCATCAATCTCCAGGGCCGCCGCGACATGTACGACATCGATTGTCCCTTTACACGGGCCGACCAGCTCCTCACTTCAGCGGCACGCGAGCATCCGCACGCTCTGGCGGTCATCGATTTTCACGCGGAATCCAACGAGGAAAAAGAAGCGCTCGCGTGGTATCTCGATGGCCGCGCCTCGGTGGTCGCGGGGACGCACACGCATGTGCCCACCGCGGATGAGCGCGTCCTTCCCAAGGGCACTGGCTACCTCACCGATCTTGGCATGACCGGCCCCGTCGATTCCGTGATCGGCATGAATGGCGACGTGTGCATCCGGCGGTTCCTCACGCAGATTCCATTCAAAATGGAGACCGCGGAGGGGAGCGCGGCGCTCATGGGCGCGCTCTTCCGTCTCGATCCTGGCTCAAAGCGCTGTGTCACGATTGAGCGCGTCTACGAACAGCTCTGACCACTTGACATTCTCGCGCTCGACAGTATATATAAGCCCTACAGCGTGCGGCGATGGTGGAATTGGTAGACACGCTAGCTTGAGGTGCTAGTGCCGAGAGGCATGGAAGTTCAAGTCTTCTTCGCCGCATTAACGAGAGGCTGCCTGGCAAGGCAGCCTCTTTTATTTGGTCGCCGCGGGCGGACGCTTGTCCCTCGAGTGAGGGTGTTCCGGTCTGGCATGGTGCCGCGCGAGCCCGCGCATCGCGGAGAGGTCGCACATATGAGTATTTTCGAGGCCATCATGCTGCTGTGTTTCGGCGCCGCATGGCCTGTCTCCATCGTGAGGTCGTGGAAGTCGCGCAGCACCGGCGGGAAGAGCCTCGCATTCTCGCTCATCGTCATCGCGGGCTATATCTCGGGCATCGTGAACAAGCTCATCGGAAAGCCCGATATCGTCACCTGGCTCTACGTGCTCAATCTCACGATGGTGAGCATCGACGCAGCCCTGTGGGTACGCAACAGAAAACTGGAACGTGGCTCGACGAACGAGCCACCCGCCGCTTGATTGCGGAGCACGCTGGCGGCATCGTATACTCAATTCACCATACTTGAAAGCGAGGACGCCTGATGGGAAATCCGCTCCGCGCGATGTTCTTGGCGCTCTGTTGCGCGACTTCACTGTTCAGCCAGGTTCCCACATCTTCGGGAAGCATTTCCCAGGAAATGGTCCCGCTTTCCTCTCCGCTCTACCGCGAAATGGACGCGCTCTATCTCCTCACGGGAGCGGGGTCTCCGTCGAATTCGCGGCCCTGGAGCAAGACTGAGGCAAATCTCATACTTGAGCGTATCGATAGGGCTTCACTGTCTCCAGCCGCGCTGCGCCTCTACGACACGATCGCTGGCGAGATCGCGCCGGGACTCCGCTTCAGTTTAAAAGATGGTTTTGGATTCGGCGCTCGGCTCGACCTCAATCTTGAAGCGTACTATCACAGCAATCCAGCGTTCAACCAGGAAGCCGACTGGGTGCGTGGATTTGTGGACCGCAAGCCTGTCGCGAAGGTATCGCTCGATTTTTCGCTCAAGAATTTTCTCTACCTCTACTGCGACATGCAGTATGAACGCAACCGATTCAGCATCGCGGACAATCTCTACTACGCGACGACTTTATATCCGCAGGGGATTGGCGCCATTATCGCCCCCACCGACACTCTGGCGCTCCTCGCGGCGGACTCTTCGATCTTTCGCAAAACCTTTCTCATGAATGTTTTTTCCGATCCCCGCGATTTTGATTACCAGTGGCCTAAAAGAGCGATCGCGTCGATCGGGGGAGCGAATTGGAACTTCGCGTTCTCGAGGGACAAGGTAAGCTGGGGGAACGGCCACTCCGGCAATTTCATCGTCGACGATCACAGCGATTACCAGGAGTTCGCGAGGCTTGTCGCCTTTTCCGACAGGTTCAAGTACGATTGGCTCAACATTTTCCTCGACGCGAATCCGACAGTCGGTGAATTACCTGACACCAAATTCAAGATCCTCATGGCGCACAGGCTTGAATTCAGAGTGCTCAAACGCATCACCTTCGCGGTTTCCGAGGATGTGATGTATGAAAACAATGTCTTCGATATCCGCTACCTCAATCCCGCGTTCATCTACCACAATCTGAACAACCGCTCGATTTTCAACGCGATCGCCCATGCCGAACTCGATGTCGCGATCGCCAGGGGGGTCAATATCTACGCGCAGTTCGTGATGGACCAGGCGCGGGCGCCTACCGAGTCTTCCGCGCAGGCGGACGCAAAGGGATATCTCGGAGGCATTGAGTACGCCGCGGCTGCCTCGAAAGGGATATTCACCACCTCGCTTGAGATGGCGTTCACCGATCCTTTGCTCTACCGAAGAGAGCTGGTCGATTTCCTAACATTCAGAAAATACTACACGAACGGCAATCCTACCGGGCCAGGCTACATTCTCGATTTGGACTATCTGGGGTATGAGTACGGCGGTGACGCGATTGTGCTGCAATGGGATGGCGCGTACCACGTTCCTGGCCGGGGAGAGGTCGTGCTGCGTCTCTTCGGCATGCTGCACGGGGTCATGAATTTTTTCGTTTCCCACAATGTCGATGGCAACAACGCTGGCTTTGCGGACTACGCGGGCGCGACACCCTCGGGCGATACCGTCGCCGAGACCTTCATCGCGACGGTATCGGGCAGCTATGCGCTCGCGCCCATTTTGCCCTGGATGGAATTCGGCCTCTGGGCCGAACTCGACTGGGTCAATAGGCGCAACTATACAAAGTCGACATCGAGCTACTTAGCCTGGACATCGGATGTACAGCTGAGCGCGGGCTGTTCGCTCTCGCTGTGAGGCTCAATATTTCCACCGCACTCCCGCGGAGTACAGGAGGAATTGCCGCGAATCTCCCGCGACATTGCGATAGTTGGAGTGAAGCCAGTACTGGAGCGTACCGCTCACTTCAAAGCCCTTGGGCAGAGGCCACGCGAGCTTCACGGTGACGCAGTGGCTTAGTTGATCGGGCTGCGCCTGAATCGCCGCGAGCGAGGTAGTCCGCGTGATATCGGTGCGGGTGTCGTAGTCGTAGTAGATCGGATTCCCGTTGCCATCCATCATGCCCATGTAGATGGGGCCCTTCTGGAGATACTCATAGTCCACTTCGAGGCTCGCGCCCGATTTAAGCGCGGCCTTCGCGAAAACGCCCACATGCTGCGCGTCGGGCCCGTAGGCGAAGCCGAGCGGCCAGTCG
>JAKALZ010000161.1:3774-5001 GCA_021813065.1 bacterium | reverse complement strand
GATCTGGTGCTCAAGTTCATTCAAGGACCGAGATAGACGATCAGGCTGTTCCGCGAGGTGCTTGAAGCACAGCGTCTCTGATGAAAAGGCGGGGGAGCCGCAGCCCTTTACTTCGCAGGGCATAATTTTGTACATATTAATAGCCTACATGATCATGCCTCGTTTCTCAAGCCTTGCAAGTGTTAAGCACAGCGTGTACTATTTTGATATGTGTTATGCCTGTAAAGCACCGCTGAAATATGGTGAAAAGCCGGGATTCAACGATGTGTGCCCATCATGTGGTGTCGACATGCATGTCTGTCGCATGTGTCGATTTTACGCGCCAGGAACACACTGGGACTGTGCCGAGACAGTGGATGAACTCGTTGTTGATAAGGAAAAACGCAACCACTGCGAATTCTTTATGGTCGCCGATACGCTGGCGATCAAGAGTATCTCAGGCAGCCCCGCTACGAGCACCGACTCGAAACGTCGGTTCAATGCGCTTTTTGGGGATTGAATGTCGAATAAAAAAAACAGCCAGCACTTGTGCGTATTCGATTCTGGGATTGGTGGACTTCCCTTTGTCACTTCGATTCAGAATGTCTATCCGCTGCTCGATGTGAGCTATGTCGCCGATGATGCCGGTTTTCCTTATGGAACGAAATCACCAGAGGCGATCCGAGACATCGTCTTCGAACGAGTGAGGAGAATTCGATCTCGACTCAACCCCGATATCCTTGTGATATCGTGCCTCACCGCGGTTCAAGTAGCGCTCAGAGATCTGCAGAATACACATCGTTCTTTGCGCATCCTAGGAGCGTCTCCACCCATTGCTGAGGCTGTGCGCGACTTGAAAACGCGCAGAATCGCCCTCTTTACAACAGCGAGGTCCGCGGAAGACGCGTTTCTTGACAATGTCATCGCGAGGGAAGCGCCCGATGTCGAAGTGATACGTGTTCCCGCTCAAGATCTTGTGGATTATGTTGAACAACAGCTACCTTTTGTAGAGCCTGTCTCCGCGCGAGCGGTTGTCGCACCCTACCTAAAATACGCGCTTGAAGCAAAAGTCGATAAAATTGTGCTCGCGAGCAGTCAGTTCGTGTTGCTTGAAGACGCGATAAGGGGCCTCCTCGAAGAGCTGGGTTCGCTTGAAGTACGCTGTCTCGACTCTCGGCAAAAGCTGACTTCGGCGCTCAAGGCATTTGTTCACTTCGACGAGACTTCCGAAGCTTCTGCAAGAGGAAT
>JAKALZ010000161.1:0-3764 GCA_021813065.1 bacterium | reverse complement strand
ACTGCTTTCTATCTCACGGGGAATCGAAGCGCTTCTCCCGCGTACCTTGCGTGGGCGCGCAGGTTTCAGCTTGAAGCGCCGCAGCTGCTCTAGTGTGGGGCCGTACTTGATCAATATGCACGGAATAGTGATATCGTTTGGGAATCAGCGCGCGCGTGTACGGTGCGAGGATGGCGAGGTGCGTCTCTGCACAATCAAAGGAAAACGAGTGCGCGGGCTCGAGGGCTGGTACAACGCCCTCGCCGCCGGCGATGCGGTGAAGATTCAGCCGATTTCGAGCTCCGAGGGTCTCATCGAGGCGCTTGTTCCACGGAAGAACGTTTTTGGACGCTTCAACGAGAAGGGCAGTGCCGACCAAGCCTTCGCGGCGAATGTCGATGCGGTAGTGTGCGTGGCGAGCGTCAACTCCCCTCCATTCAGGCCACGCTTTATTGATCGTATCAGTGTGCTCGCGGAACAATGCGGTGTACCGCTCATAATCGCATGCAACAAAGTCGATTTGGGCATCGGTGAGGACGATGCGGAACGCCTCGGAATTTTCGAAGGGCTCGGATTCCGCGTGATTCGCTGTAGTGCCAAGAGTCAATCGGGCACCGCTGAGCTCAAAGACGCGCTGCGGGGTAAAGTCTCTGTATTTATTGGACAGTCGGGCGTAGGGAAATCGAGCCTCATCAACACGATATTGCCCGATGCGGCGCAGCGCACTGGTGAAGTCTCGGAGAAGTACAACAGGGGAAAACACACCACGACACTCGCGGTGCTCCTCGATTCGAAAGATGAAAACTTTACCCTCATTGACACGCCAGGGTTTCGAAATCTTGCGATGCGCAACATCGAGCCTGATCAGCTCAGCTCATATTTTCCTGAGATGTTGTCCCTCCTTGGGCGCTGCGATTTTGGCGCCTCCTGTTCGCACACGCACGAGGAAGGCTGCGCGGTAATGGCTGCGGTAGAGCGCGGCGACATCTTCCACGATCGATATGAGAGCTATTTGCGAATCCGCGCCGAACTCGAGGATAATAGCCGGCGCAGGAAGAAGAACGACGCGCCACGCCCGGTCCGCAATGACAAATTCAGATATGAGGAAGAAGAATGGTGATGCATGAGCACAGTCTCAAGCTTCTCGATTTTTTTCGCATGCGAGAGGACCTCGCGGGATACTGCGTATCGTACGAGGGCCAAGCGCTCATGCGCGCGACCCTCCCTTGCGCGAGGCCAGAGTCGGTGCGAAATCTAAAGCGCGATGTCGCGGCGCTGCTCGAGGAGCTCAATGGGGTAGAGATGCCCTCCTTGCCTTTTCCTGTTATCGAGGATCTGTTGCCAAAAGCGAGGAAAGAGGGCATGTTTCTCGAGCTCGATGAGCTTTTTGCGCTTGGGTTGTGGATCAGGTCGTATGAGACTCTTATTGGACACCTAAGCTCGATGCTCAGGCTTTCCACCTCGCATGCAGACGCTAAGGGAGGGCACCGCCCGGCTGGCTACCGCGACGTTCCCTTCGCGGAGATGAGCACTCAATTCAAGGGTGAACCTGAGATCGCTGATGATCAAGACGAGGAATCCTGGGCGAATATCGATTTCGAGGCGCTCATCCGCGCCGCTCCTTCGCTTGCTCAGATGCGGAAGAATATCTTCGCGGTCCTCACTCCCGATGGTGAATTGCGCGACCTTCCAAGAATCCGTGCGCTGAGATCAGCCATTCAAAAGGCCCAGGCCGAGAATAGCCGACTCGTGAATCAGTATCTTACCGATCCCTCGTTTCAAGACGCCCTCCAGTCCAACGCCGCGACAGAGCGAGACAATAGAACTGTCATCGCGGTTAAAGCGAATTTCAAAGGAAGGATCAGGGGCATTGTGCACGAGTTTTCGTCCACAGGACAAACTGTTTTCATGGAACCGCTGGAATTAGTCGAGGGAAACAACAGACTGCTTGAGCTCGAAACAAGGCTAAATGAGGAGATCCGCACGGTGCTTCGCGAGGTAGGCGACGAAATTCGCCCTGGTTTTCCCGCGCTCGAAAAAGCGCGTCGTACGCTCGCGCTCGCGGATGTGCGCCTCGCTCGCGCGCTTCAGGCGAAGCGCGCTGATTTCGCCCTTCCTCAGACCTTGGATTCTGGTATCCATCTCTTTCAGGCGCGGCACCCCCTTTTGGGGAAAAAGGCGGTACCGATCGATGTGGATATACCAGATGGCACCAAAGTGCTTCTCATCACCGGTCCCAACACGGGCGGCAAAACCGTCTCCCTTAAAACGATCGGGCTTCTCGTACTTCTGCACCAGTATGGTGCGGGAATTCCGGCACTTGGTACTTCTGGATTTGCTGTTTTTGATACAGTTTTTGCGGACATTGGCGACGAACAGTCCATCGATCAGTCGCTCTCAACATTTTCAGGTCACATGACCGTGATCTCTGATATCGCGACGCACGCTACGGATCGCAGTCTCGTGCTCCTAGATGAGCTCGGCGCCGGTACCGACCCGGAGGAGGGTTGCGCGATCGCGATGGGTCTTTTGGATCATTTTATCGACCGCGGCAGTATGACGATTGTGACAACGCACCATGGTGTCCTCAAGAACTATGGCTACACGAAGCCCTCTTGTCTCAACGCGTCTATGGAGTTTAACGCAAAGAGCCTTAGCCCGACCTATCGAATTTCCATGGGTGTTCCTGGTGAAAGCCGAGCCCTCGATATTGCGCTTCAGACAGGACTTCTCAAGACTATCGTCGATACCGCACGAGGATATCTCGACGATGAGCGATCGGATTACACCGCGCTCATGCGCTCGCTCGGAGAGAAGCAGCGAGAGCTCGATTCGCTTGAGCGCGAGAAGAAAAAGCAGCTGCAGGGAGCGTTAGAATCGCGACGAGTAGCCGATCTTGAGAAACTCAAGGTGCGACAGCGAGAGCTTGAGCTCAAACGCCAAGGGGTCGCCGATCTCGCGCACTTTCTTTCAGACAGCAGGAAAACTTTCGAGAATCTTGTGCGAGAGCTGCGCGAATCGGGGAAAATAGTCGAAGAGGCACCTCAGGGGCGCAAGTTCTTACAGGAAATCGCCGAGGATCTCGAAAGGAAACGGGATGCATTGGCATCCTTTGAGCGTGAAACCGAGGATCTCGAAGCGCGAATATCTGGCGATGGGGCACGAGTTTCGCGCGCGAACTCAGGCGAACTCATTCCCGGATCGAGAGTTGTCTACCAGCGCAAGGAAGGAACGCTTCTGAGAACTGTGGACGCCGATCGAGCCTTGGTGCAGATAGGTTCTCTGCGACTCACGGTTCCGCTCGCCGAACTCGGCATCGCGCGCGCGTCACAGAAGCAGGCTGCCGAATCGCAGCGCATGAAGTACCAAGTGGAGCTCTCCCCGACGCCTGAGGGGAATGGCAGGACAGCGTCCGCCGAACTCGATGTGCGCGGAATACGCCTCGCCGAAGCTCTAGATATCCTCCGAAAGCAGATCGATGTCGCGAGCCTTGCGGGTCTTGGGACTTTTTCGGTCATTCACGGCACAGGGGAAGGAATACTCGCCAAGGGCATTCACGAGTGGCTAAAAACGCAACCAGCGATCGCGGATTACTACTTCGCGAGGCCTGAAGATGGCGGTTTCGGAAAAACGTGGATTCACCTCAAAACGTGAAATGAGATTCGTTCGTATTCGCTCAGTGTTTTCGCATGCGCTGCGATATGTGTGAGTATTTTGTCAATTGACACCAAATTATGTCGCATGCTATCGTTATGCGGCCATTTTTTAGCCAAAGGAGAGTCTCC
>JAKALZ010000160.1 GCA_021813065.1 bacterium | reverse complement strand
CAGTGTCTTTTACATCGACAAAGACGACTTTCCCGCCATGCCGTTTCACCGCTCGAGCTATTTTTAAATGTTCTAGTTCATAATTCCGCGCTTCTTCGTACCCCCCGATCTCTTTGAAAAAGGCATGTCTGAAGCACATGAGCTGGCTCGTCGCGAGGCTTAGCGCCGGCGATTTAGTGAAGGGTATGAGATAAAGAGGAAGGCTGAACAGCGAGAGAAAATACATGGCAGGCTCAGTGGCCGCCTCCGAGAACGTCGACATGCGCCGACCCGCGTACCCGGTCACGAGATCAGCGTGGTACTTTTCCGCAATGGCGATCGCCTTTCCTATCGAGTCTGATCTATGGAAAGTGTCCGGCTCGGTGCTCACCAAATACTCTTCTTTGGCATGGAGCGAAAGCTCTTGCACAGCGCGCGCTTTTCCGTACCTGTGTTCGGGGAGGACCTCCGCTTTGTACGCCCTGAGCTTCCTTGGGTAGCGCAGCATGTAATCCTTGAGGATTTCCCAGGTGCCGTCGCTTGAATTGTCGTCGATCGCATAAATCTGATAGGGGCTATAATCCTGCTTGAGGAGTGAGTCGAGGCAGTGCCCGATGTGCCCCGCGTCGTTGTGCGCGGAGATCAGCACCGCCACCGAGGGGCTGGTCTTTTTTCGATCCGAGGTCAGCGTGTGTTCGAGCCATACGATATTCGACGCTGTGATGAGAAAAATAAGGGAACAGAACGCGAATACCAAGATGCCGTAAATATGAAGGAGTTGGCCGATCATTTTTTACGCGGCTCCAAAGTGAATCGGCACAATCGTGATTTTCAGTCTTATTTCCATTGTTGCTTCAGGATACCAGACTTTTTCGCTTGCGTGAATATTCGTGCGTGATATACCATAACAGCGACGACGTGCGGCGGGATGAATCTCCCGAGGAGGTGTGCAAGCCGTGTGTGATACCCTGATCCTGCATGATACTTCAGGCAAACCGCTCGTGTTCGGCAAGAATTCCGATCGGCATCCCGAAGAACCGCAGACAATGGTGTACTGTGCTCCACGCCATCCTGGCAGCGCCATAATTCGCGAATCTGTCGACTACTCCGACAAAGGATATGCGTTTCTCCTCTCAAAACCGTCGTGGATGGCGGGAGGAGAGATGGGCATCAACAGTCAGGGGCTCGCGATAGGAAACGAGGCGGTATTCTCGCGGTTTAAAGCCGATGAGTCGGGCGTGCTGGGGATGGACATTCTCCGCGCCGCGCTTTCGGCGTGCGCGAGCGCGAACGAGGCTGTCGATTTCATTACTTCTTTTGTCGAGAAGCACGCGCAGGGCGGCAATGGCGCCTACAAAGGGAAGCTCGTCTATAGCAACAGCTTTCTCGCCACCGACCACGAAGAAGCGTACGTCATCGAAACCGCGGGGAACCGTTGGGCTTGGCGCAAGGCGATGGTCGCGGACGCCATCTCGAACACGTACTGCATTGAAGACGACTACAAGCGCCTCGACAACCAGACCCGCAAAGAAATCGCGCCCGTCAACGAGCGCGCCGCCTGCTCAGACGAATCTGACCCTGGCCGCAAAGGCGCGCGCAACTCATGGAAAAGGCATGTCGAGGATCGCAAATATCTCCTTTTCACCAAGGGTGAACAGCGTCGCTCCGCGTCGCTCGCGGGGCTTATGCGGGCGGCGGCGCTCGCGTCGGGAGCTGGACTTTCGGCTCCAGCGCAGAGCTCATCCGAAGCCGCGCTCGCGTCACTCGTCGCTATATTGAGATCGCACGAGAACGGTGCTAAACCAGGGGCGCTTTTTGGGGGCATGAAAAATCTCTGCATGCATTCGGGGATCTACCCGAAGAGCGCCACGACTTCTTCAATGGCGGTGGAGTATCTGCCGGGAGGGGCAATCGTGTGGTACACAGGTGCCTCCTATCCCTGCCTTTCGCTCTATAAACCCGCCATCCTCTGGGGGAGCCGCTTCTATTCGATATGGAAATCCCTTGCTGACGAGGCGCGCGCCGAAGTGGGGTACAGCTATTGGCAATCGCGCGCGAACTGGGCCAAACGGCCTGGCGTCCGCTCGCTTTCGAGCCAAGAAGCCTTTGTGCAGTCGCGCGACGAGGCGCAGAAATCGATCATCGCGATCGCGCGTCAGGCGTTCGACGCCCTTTCGAAGGAAAAGGCGCCTCCCGAGAGGGTTCTGTCGGTCTATGCAGGCGAAGTGAGCGCGATTGTCGGCGAATGGGAAGATCGCTGGGCGGAATAGCGCATGGATCGGTTAAAACTCTCCGCTCCGGTTCTCGTTTTATTTATTCTGATGCTCGCCCTCGCGATCGCCGCGGTCGTGACCGTACAAGTGCTTGCGATGTCGAGGCCTTCCGTGCAGGAGCGTTTTTCGATCTATCTTGAAAAGATCGCGCCGCGGTCGATGCTTGTGGCGGCCACCACGCAGCAGCGCTACGAGGCCTCCAAGGAATTCACGGCGAAACTTCTCGCGATATTCAACGTCAAAGCGAAGATACGCCTGACGGCGCTCGCCGAGGTGACCTACGTGGTTCCGGCGTCGAACCCTTCGGAGTGGTCGGTTTCGTGGAATTCCCGGACGCGCGTGCTCACGATGACAACTCCGGCGCCAGATTGTCTTCTTCCAGCCGTCCACACCGACACAATTGAAATATATACAGAAAATTCGAATATTCTTACAAACATGATTTTCAGTCTTAAAGAAGAAGCCGCGCGCATGCAATCCGAGCTCTCGGATGATCTTCTTGCCAGAGCGAAGATGACCCTTCAGACACCCGAAGTGCGTACGACCATTGAAGATGGGCTTCGAAAATGCGCGGTACATTTCTGTCAGGCTACGCGCCTTGGCATTCCGTCCGAGGTGCGAATCGAGATGCACTGAGTTGCTCATGACATTATTAGGCGATCTTTCTGGCGGGAATTTGGCCAGAAAAGTGTATTAAAATTATAAACATTGACAGCATACG
Organism: bacterium; assembly: GCA_021813065.1. Taxonomy (GTDB): domain Bacteria; phylum Spirochaetota; class Spirochaetia; order Treponematales; family Rectinemataceae; genus Rectinema. The sequence goes on along the minus strand of JAKALZ010000160.1, from coordinate 2,063 downwards.
AAAAGTATAGGAGAATAAACATTCATTAAATCTTTCAAATAGAAACCAAAGGGAGGTGCTCATGAGAAAGCTTACACTCGCGCTTGTGCTGGCTGTCGCGCTCGTCGGCGCGGTATCGGCACAGTTGCCGGTCAATCTGTACGGTCGTGCCGCCGTCGGTGCGAACGGCGTGGTCGCCGCTGCGAAGCCCGAAGCTTCGCAGGTCGGCATTGATATTCTGAAGAAGGGCGGCAACGCGGTCGACGCGGCGGTCGCGACGGGCTTCGCGCTCGGCGTGCTCGAGCCCAACGCCAACGGCGTTGGCGGCGGCGGCTTTATGATCATCAAGATGAAGGACATGACCGATCCAGTCGTCATCGATTTCCGTGAAATGGCACCTGGCAAGTCCTCGCCCACGATGTATCTCGGCGCCGATGGCAAAGTCGTGCCGAAATCGACCTATGAGGGCGGACTCTCGGTCGGCGTTCCTGGTGACTCGATGGGACTCCTGTACGCGCTCGAACACTACGGCTCAGGCAAGCTCACGCGCGCTGATGTGATCCAGCCGGCGATCCAGTGGGCGCTCCAGGGCATCCCCGTCACCGTTAACCTCGAATCGATCATCAAAGACAACTTCGGCAAGCTCGTGCAGTACGAGAACGGCGCGCAGATTTACCTCAAAGACGGACTTCCCTACGAGACCGGCGATGTCATCTACAATCCTGACTACGCCAGAACCCTCGCGAAGATCGTAAAAGAGGGCTCCGACGCGATCTACAAGGGCGAAATCGCGCAGGCGATTGTCAACGAAGTTCAGAAGCGCGGCGGCATTCTCACCATGGACGATCTCGCGAACTACCAGGTAAAGATCCGCAAAGCGGTCGAGGGCGATTACCGAGGCTACAAAGTCTACTCCGTGCCTCCCGCCTCGTCTGGCGGCACGCACCTCATCGAGATCCTCAACATTCTCGAGAACTTCGATGTCAAGAAAATCGGGTTTGAAACCCCGCAGGCAGCGCACCTCTGGTCGGAAATTCTCAAGCTGACCTTCGCCGATCGCTCCAAATACATGGGCGACACGGATTTCGTCAAAGTGCCGCTCGATGGGCTCACCAGCAAGGACTACGCGAAGGCGCAGGCTGCCCGCATCGATATGAACGCTTCGATGAACAATCCTCCCCCGGGAGATCCGTACAAGTATGAGTCCGGTTCAACCACCCACTTCTCCGTGATGGACAAAGAGGGCAACATGGTCGCCGTGACCAAGACGATCAACTACTTCTTCGGTTCAGGCGTCGTGGTTCCTGGCTGGGGCATCATCATGAACGATGAGATGGACGACTTTGTCGCGACTCCGGGATCGGTCAACTCCGTACAGCCCGGAAAGCGCCCGCTCTCCAGCATGAGCCCAACCCTCGTGCTCGACTCGAAGGGCCGCTCGTTCATGGCGATCGGTTCTCCCGGCGCGACCCGCATTTTCCCGACGGTTGCCCAGGTCATCTCCAACGTGATCGATTTCGGGTTCCCGATCCAGGAAGCGATCATGGCGCCGCGTGTCTACCAGGCGGCGTCGGGCGATCTCCACCTCGAGGGACGCTACCCCGTGAGCGCGCTCGACGGCATCAAGAAACTCGGCCACAATGTTTCGATCCATCTCGATTGGGATGCCTACTTTGGTGGCGTGCACGCGGTGGTGTACGACTACGACAAGGGCCTTCTCTACGGTGGCGCCGATCCGCGCCGCGACGGACAGGCTAAGGCATTCTGAGCCTTCCGCGGGGCAGGCCGCGCGCGGCCTGCCCTATCTCAGTGGTCAATCGTTGCCGGCCGCCGCGCGTGTGGCCGGCTTTTTTCAATGAAAGGGGTTAGTATGAAACGCACCAAGAATTTCTTCGTTGTAGCCGCCATGCTCATGGCGATCTGCGCGCCGCTCTCCCTCGCGGCGTTCAATCTCAAGTCGCCTTTCGCGACGCAGCCGGCGCTGCTCACCTCGATCGGACAGAGCGCCGATGTCGAAATGGCGAAGGCGATCATGACGAGGGCAAAGCTCAGCTTTACCATGGATTCACTCGTGAAGGCTCAAG
>JAKALZ010000159.1 GCA_021813065.1 bacterium | reverse complement strand
TCGTGATCCAGCCCTTGCCCTGCAGCACTTTCTTGGAGCCGGGGGCGAACTGCATCGAGGTCCATCCAGGCGCGGTGAGGTTGCAGCCATTCTCAATCTTCTCTCCCTTGAGAATCTTAACCGCCAATGCCAGCTGCGCATAGCCCGCGTCCTTGGGATCCCAGAGCAGCACGGTCTTGAGCGTGCCATCCTTGAGATAGACCTTGTTCTCGTTGGGGAGTCCCACCGAGGTTACAAATGCCTTGCCCTGGAGGCCAAGTTCCTCGATGGCGCGCGCGACGCCGGGCGACGACAGCGAGGAAGTTCCGAAGATGCCCTTGAGGTTGGGGTATTTTTTGAACAGCTCTTTGGCGCGCTCATAGGCGGTGTCGAGGTTGTCCATGATTTCGACGCGCGGTTCGGCGGCGAGGAGGGTCATGCCGGGATAGTGCGCCTTGGCGTAGGCCACGCCAGCGTCCGCCCACTCATTGTGCGAAGCGTTGGTGACGTTGCCGACCATTGTGGTGTACACGCCCTTGTAGTCCATCATCTTGGCGAGTTCCTGCATGATGGTTTGGCCTAGTCCCTCGTTGCTGAACGCCTCGATGTCATAGAGGGTGTTCTGCTGCGTGGCGCCCTCGTGATCGATGACCACGATGCCCTTGGAGAGGGCCAGCCCGAGGACTGGCTCGAGAGCCGCGGGGTCGACCGGCACAACGCAGATCGCGTCGACACCCTGGGCGATAAGGTCTTCAATGACCTGCGCCTGCATGGCCGCGTCGGTCTTGGGTGGTCCTTTCTGGAATACATTGAGGCCGGTGTCTTTGGCGAACTGCTTGACGCCGACTTCCATGCGCACAAACCAAGCGTTCGTCGAATCTTTGGGAACCAGGGCGATTTTCCATTGGCTCGAGGGTTTCTTCGACTTGAAGCTCATAGGATCATAGTTCTGCGCGAACAGAGGAATCGCCAGCACGAAGATCATGACAAGCGAAACCGCTAACAACATCCGTCGTTTCATCGTTGCCTCCTTGTAGTGGATCAGATTCGCTTTAATTATAGCACCGTCGAATGAGGTGTCAAGAAATTTTTTAGTGATAGAAAAGTGAAAATTTAGTAATTCATATTCACTATATTCCAATTATCCTACATGGTTTTGGACACGAGAACCTAGCTTGACGGCTAAAGCCGTCGAGGCGCACTCACCTCTCGCGCTCGAAGCGAAACAATAATTATATATAAAGAATGCATTTCCATTCTTTACTCGAATTTTGCGCTGTCCCACTACCTCCGCAATCGCTTTGGAATCTTGCTTGAAATATATTTTACTAAATAATTAGTTTTTCTTGACAATCCGCGCGCGATGACCTACCATAATGCATCCGCGGAATGAGGATCAGAGCGCGCATGGGTATTCGCATTAAAGACATCGCCGAGGAGCTCGGCGTCTCTCCCACTACAGTATCCCTCGTGTTGAACAATAAACCCGGGGCCGGCGAAGACCTTCGCAAGAAAATCCTTCAAACGGCGAAAAACCTGGGCTACGAAGGTCCTCGTACCTCGAAAGTGGGATCGCTCTGCCTCCTGCACATCGCCCGGCATGGCCACACCATCAATCGCGACCACGATGTCTTTATCGCCGATTACATTGAAGGCCTCAGCCAAGGCGCCAAGCTCGCCGGTTTCTCGCTCGAAATCGTCATGTTCAAGCTTGCGCCCATGGAGCAGGTGCTCGAAACCGCGCGCGCAAAAGCCGCCGACGGTTTCATCATTCTCGGCACTGAGCTGAGCCAGGAAGATGTCGAATCTTTCAGCGCGATACGCAAGCCGCTTGTGTTCATCGATACCTACCACGAGTTCCTCAACTACGATTTTGTCGACATGAACAACGAGGATTCCGTGTTCATGCTCCTGTCGCATCTCTACAGCCTTGGGCATCGGAGTTTCGGATTCGTGAAAGGTACCATCGAAACGCGCAATATCCGCCTGCGCGAAGAGGGATTCTTCGCGGGACTGCGGAGGCTTGGAATCAACGAGCGCACCGCGCTCGTGTTTTCCGTCGACCAAACCTACCACGGCGCCTACAACGACATGAAAGCTATCCTTGCACAGCACCCGCGCCTGCCGTCAGCGCTCATCTGCAGCAACGACATTATCGCGAGCGGTTCGCTCAAAGCTTTCTCCGAGATGGGAATACGCGTTCCAGAGGATATATCTGTAGTCGGCTTCGACAATCTGCCGCTTTCCGCGATTTCAGATCCACCGCTCACCACTATCCAGGTATCGAAGGCTCAGATCGGGAAAATGGCGGTTCAGCTTCTCATTTCGAGAATCCACGGCGATCCGAAAATTCCCGCCGTAAAAGTGCTCATCGGCGGTCGGCTCATTGAGAGAAACAGCGTGCGGCGCATCGAACCGCTTTCAGAGAAAGGGGGAAATGTATCATGAAATACTCTATCATTCTCGGCAATCTCGGCAACACCTGCGACCGGTTCCTGTCGTCGGGCTATAAAGATCAGCCCTCCAAGGCGACGATGATTCAGCAGGCTTCCGAAATTCCCGGCGTCACGGGCGTCGAACTCGTGGGAACCTGGGATATCACGCCTCAAAACGCGGACGAGATCGGCGCGCTCCTTCATAAATACGGGCTTGCGACCGCGTCGGTGCTTCCCGACCACTTCTCGCAGAAACGCTGGGGTCGGGGTGCCTTCACCTCACTCGATCCCGCCATCCGCGCCCAAGCTCTCGAGGAGACGATCGTCGCCGCCGAGCTCGCGCGCAAACTAGGATGCACCCTGGTCAACCTCTGGCCGGGCCAGGACGGCTACGACTACCCGCTCCAGGCGGATTTCGCGCAGGCGCGCGCGTGGATCGTGGACGCCATCCGCACCGCCGCGAAGGCGTTTCCCGACATCCAGTTCGCCCTCGAATATAAACCGAAGGAGCCCCGCACCCACTCGTACATGGCGCGCGCCGCCGACACTCTTCTCCTCGCCCAGGAAACCGGGCTTCCCAACGTCGGCGTGACCATCGACACCGGTCACTCCCTCGTCGCGGGCGAAAACATGGCGGAGGCTGCGACACTCCTCACGAAGTCCGGAAGCAAGCTCTTCCACATGCACTTCAACGACAACTACCGCTTCTGGGACGACGACATGATCGTCGGCTCGGTGCACTTCGTCGAGTTCGTGGAGCTGCTCTATTGGCTCAAGAAACTCAACTATTCTGGCTGGTACTCGATGGATCAGTATCCGTACCGCGAGGACGCCCAGGGCGCGCTCCGCGGCAGCGTCGAGTTCCTCCAGGGCATCGACGCAATGCTCACGCCCAAGGGCATGGAGGAGATCCGAGGCGTAATCGCCGAGGGCGACGCGGTAAAATCCGCCGCCTGGATCCGCTCGAAGATGTTTCCGCTGAGATAGGCGCCATTCGAGTCCGCGTAAAAGGGGGGCCGCCGCTCGGTTGCGGGCGGCGGCCCCTGTGGTTGCGGCGCCATTTTAGGGCCGCGCTCTTGGCAAAAGATAGGCAATTCTTTCAATAATAAAGAGTAGTGCATGAGATATCGCATGTCAATAAAAAAAGATCGAATAAGCGCTTAGTCTTGCCCGCGCCGGAATTTTCCGAGGCCGACCACCGCGAGCACGATGAACACGATCGCGAATCCCCAGACCGCGGCAAGATTCGGCAGTACATCGAGAAGCGTTTTTCCCCGTATCATGAGGTCGCGGAGCGCCTGTCCGGCGTAGGTGAGAGGGAAGACATACGAGAGCGCGTTGATCCACGCGGGGCCCGAGCGAAGGTTGAAAATGCCGGCAAAGAGTATCTGGGGCACGATGACGATGGGAATGAACTGCAGCATCTGGAACTCGCTGTTGGCGAACGCGGAGAGAAAGAGCCCCATCGCGAGGGCCGAGAGCGAAATCGAGATGCTGACGATGAGCGATAGGCCAAAACCACCGACATTCGGCGCCCTGTACACGCCAACGATGAGGAACTGGACGAGAATCGTCTGCACCACCGCGATGATTCCGAATCCTAGCATGTAGCCACCCACGAGGCTCGAACGCGAAAGCGGTGTCGCGAATGCCCGCTCGAGGGTGCCGCTCGTTCGTTCCCGGAGGAAGGAGATGCCCGACAGGATGAAGGTGAAAAAAAAGATGATAAAGGCGAGGAGCACCGGCGCAAGGAAATCGAAGGTTGAGGTCGAGGCCGAGCCGTTGATGAAACTGATTTTCGGTGAGGCTGAGGAGAAGAGCGGACCCGCGAACGCCGCAGCCTTCTCCTTCACGGAGTTCGAGAACGCTTCCTGGATAGCCTTGATCGAGGCGGAGCTCGTGGATGGATCGGCGGCGTCCACGGTTACCTCCGCGGGTGTGGCGCTGAAATCGACGACCGCGTCCACCGTGCCCCCACGAAGTTCCCGCAGGGCGACGGTCGCGTCGCTCGCCTCGATGATCATGGAGCTCTTTTTGAGCTCTTGGATTACGGCATCCGGGCTCAGGAGCGAGAGAGTCGGCGACGCTCCTTCGGCGGTGTTGACGATCGCGTTGCGCGGCGTGAGCTGGCCCGCATCGACAACCTCGTGGAGAAGAAACACCACGAAGAGCGGAGCGATGAGGATGAGGGGCGCGAGTTGGGCGTCAACGCCGTTCCCTGTTTCATCATCAACAGGAAGTATATGGTGAAGGGCGCGCAACCGCCTGCGGCGTTCCTTAAGGCGCTGGAGACCGCCGCAAAGGACCGCTCCTCCAAGGGATAAGAGCGCGCGCAGCGAGGCTACTGCTTGATGGCGCAGCCGACGGAGGTGGTGGTCTTCACCGCCACGTCGCGGTCATGCAGCACATCCTCCAGCGCATCGCGCAGGGGGTGGCGTTTCACGCGGCGTTCGCTCTGCCAGCAGTCGTCTATCTTTCCCGCATAGCGTACGGCCCCGGTGGAATCCACCACAAAAGCTTCGGGTATCGTGCCCGCTTCATAGGCAAGGGCCACCGAGCCATCCTTGTCGCGCAGGTAGGGGAATGGGTATCCCGCGGCGGCCGCCCGTTTTTTCATGTTCTCC
>JAKALZ010000158.1 GCA_021813065.1 bacterium | reverse complement strand
CGGAATGGAGCAGGTGCGGCAGATGCCCCTGACGGGCAAGGACATGTTCTGCGGCGGCATCGTGCTGGGGATCATGGTTCTGCCGATCGTCACCGCCATCGGTCGGGACGTCACCCAGGAGCGAAGGGAGAACATAGAGCCACAACTCCCACCAGACGACCATTTCCCCAAAGTAGTTCGGGTGCCGCGACCAGCTCCACAAGCCTGTGGCGATAAAGCCTTCTCGATTCCGTCGCTTGAAGCTGAATTTCTGCGCGTCCGCGATCGTCTCGATCCAGAGCCCGAAGAGCCAGAGCGCTCCGCCAACCACTTGGGCGATCGCGAAGGGTGGGGGCGAATGATTCGCGCTCAAAATGACCGGAAGCATGATGACCGCGGTGCTCAGCGCCTGCACAATCCAAAAGCGCGCGAATTTAACGGGATCTTCTCGCCGACCATCGAAACGATGGTCGACCTTGATGGTGAGAATCCGCGCGAATAGATAGATCGCGAGCCTGAGGGCCCACAGCATCACCGCGATGAATGGGAAGAGCCACAGCGCGCCCTGAACGCGAAATGCGAGTACGAGCCCAAGGCTCGTGAGGAAAAACGAGAGCCCGTACGAGAGATCGGTTACGGTGTCGGTTTTTCGCAGCGACGCGAATAGAAAGAAGAAAGCGTTCACGAGAAGACTAATGCCACACGCAATGAGCAGTGCGTTCATTATCGTGCTCCCAATATTTCAATGTGCTTCTGCTAAGATACTATATCTTCTGGCGCATTTGCCGAGAGGAGTCGCGATTTTAAATCATCAGTGCGGAAAAGCGCGGCGATATCCGCCAGAAATCTCAGATGATCTTCTTGCCCCTGGCTCGTTGGAACGAGGATCAGCACAATAATGCGCGTTGGATTCTCGAGCGCGCTCAATCGATAGCCCTGCTTGTTCACGCTGAAACAGACCACCGGATACTGAATGCTGTCGATCCTCTCGTGGAGAAGCACGACGCCGGGTTCAATCTCTATGGGTTGAGTCCGAAGCAGGTCGATGCAGCGATCCGATAAAATCTGCAATTCTCTCTTTTCGCTTCCAGGGAAGGCAGAGAACATGAGGTCGTACAATGCTTCGGCGATCGCGCTTCCTTGGGTGTTCACCTTGACCCTGCCGCCTCGGACCGCCTCGAGGAGGATCGCGCGAGAGTGGCCGCGATCGGCTTCGCGCGCGGCTTCGGCGATGTCTCTCTCAACGAGGGGGTTTTCGCCACTGAGACTGCCCTCAGCCAGATCCCCTGGCGAGGGCATGTAGATTACCACTACATTCGCCTGGGGGAATCTCTCCGCCAGTATGTGCGGGAGCCGTTCGTACGCTGGATTCCAGTGAGGTTTCCCAACTTGAGAGGAGAAGAGCGCGATCGAAGTCCCGGGTCCCGCGAGTGGCGCCAGGAGTTCGGTGATCTCTCTCCACGAAGCAAAATGAAGCGATTTTTGAACGATCGATCGCGCGGCGGCGAACGTGGAAGTATGTTCGGTGAAGCAACAGAGCGGGGCATACGAGGCGCGCGCGAGCCGCTCAACACAGAGAAAAGCCGCGTCGAAGCCGCTGTGGCTTTCAGCGCCGGGCGGAAGAATCGCGAAGAGTTGCTTGGTGGTCTTCCATGGAAATTGAGTGCGGGAAACAAGCACGAGCGAGGCGCTCTCCGCGACGACCTGGTCGATCACGCTGCCGAAAAACGCGTGCGCCAAGCGTGGCTGAGCATTCCATCCGATGATGATGGAGTCGCACTGCTTCGCGCTCGCGGTATCTAAAATTCCTCGGGCGGGATTCTCGGAGACTATATTGAGGGGAAGCACTGGCTTTTTCATGTCAGAGAGACGCATGACCGCGGTGGCGAGCAGTGTCTCCGAGGTGGCGGAAACGATTCCTTCGGGTTCCGAGGGTGAGCGCACGACGAGTGGAAAGATGGGCGATTGATTGTCGGCTCCGTGGAGCAGGGTCGCAAGGTCGAGAAGCGCTGGAATCGAAGCGGGCTTCGAGAGCGCGACGAGGATACGGTTTGGAATCGCGATCGACACCCCCTGCTCTCCGCGCCGCGTCGGTCTGACGGTGGCGGGCGAAGCGCGTTTCAAGAGCGCGTTCGATATCGGGCCGCTCAGGAGCGCAAGTAGCGCGGCTCCTGCGAAAAGTGGAATATCGAAGAGGCCAACCTCAAAGAATACCCAGGCGGCGGCGAGTGAAAACGCGGTGTAGGGCAGGGCAAGGCCAACCGCCCATCCCTGATTTGAGGATATCCGTTTCGAGAAGAGGACGGCAAGCGCGCGGCTGGCGAGACCTAGGATGAGCAGCGCTCCCACTGTCAAGAATCCGCCTGGTACCGCGCTCAGCCCGGAGACATCCAGCGAAACGCCCATGAGAAAGAACGCGACGGGCGCAAAGATGCCATCGCCGGGAATGGGGACGCGCGATTCTGACGAGCCTGAAGCCGCGTGCACCGATGAGAGCGAGACTCCTACAAAAAACGCCGAGAACCATTCTGGGATGGAGAGAAATGTTCCCGCGTACGCGAGCGCAAAGGCAAGAAAGAGAATGATCCATACCCGTACCCTTTCTGGTGTGCGAGCCCTGCGCAGAACCAGCGGTACGAGCCGGGGCAGAAGAGACAGTTCGATCGCGGCGATCACGCACGCAAAACCACAATTGAGAATGATGCGTTTGATACCGACACCGCTCGACACTGAAGACAGGAGAAGCATGGAGAGCGCGATGAGAATAGAGTAACTTAGGGGCGGTCTGTAGGAGGTGGCCTCAGAGTATTTTGCGATCGACTCGCTGAGGAATGCGCCTGTGCCGGGCGACGCGAAGAGGATGCCAATCGCCAACGCGCTGAGGGGAGGTTCGCCGAGTGCGAGACCGGAGCCCGCACCGATGAGCGCCGGCACGAGTGCCCAAGAGATGAACCGAACCGACGATCTTCGCGTGTCGCCAAAGCGGAAGCGACCGAACCCGGACATTCGTCCGAGGCCATTCACACTCAGCCCAGACAGCAAGAAAATATAGATAGTGCCAACGGAGCCAAGTACCTGGAGCGCCGTGCCAGTTTCCACAATTCCCATGAGATTCGGCCCCGCGACAGCCCCCAGCGCGAGCATGAGCGCGGCTCGATGCAAACGCAGCGCGTCGGAGAGCCACGACGCGATGAGAAAAGCGACAAGAACCAGGGCTAATATGCCGACTGGATCGTGAATTACACCCATCTGTAGAAGAGTTTAATTCATTAGTGCGGAGAACGCAATAAATGCGAGGGTCCTCGATCGTGCTTGGCGCGGCGGAATCAGAATTCGCCCACGAAGAGCACTTCGGGCTCAAGGTGGCAGCCGGTCGCGGCAAGAGTCAGCGCCTGCGCGTGGAGAATGAGGGCGCGCATGTCCTTCGCGGACGCGTTTCCGAGATTGATAAAAATATTCGCGTGCCAGCGGGAGATCGCGGCATCGCCGATGCGATATCCGCGCAGGCCGAGCTCGTGCAGAATCCTGCCTGTCGGTTTGCCGAACTCGCGGTTGTTCTTGAACATGGAGCCTGCGCTCGGCGCTTCGAAGTGGTGCTTCCGCATCCTGTCCGCGAGGCGCTCGCGCATGCGCGCGGCGACGTTCAACATCGCGTCTGGGGTGAGGCAAAACGTCGCTGCCCCCACGATACAACCCGTCAAGCCGCCGCCTTGCATAAAGGGAGATCGCTTGTACGCCCACGGCAGGGAACTCGCTTGCGCCGCGTGAATATCGCCGCGCGCGTCGAGGTATTCGATCGCTTCGATGTGCGAAGATATATCATCCTCATAGCAGCGGGCGTTCATATAGATTGCGCCGCCGACGCTTCCGGGCATCCCGTAAAAGTTTTCGAGCCCCGACAGCCCACGCGCGAGCGCCTCTTCGCAGACTGTCGAAATCCGGGCGCCGCACTCCGCGCGCAGAAAGACGGCCGGAGCGATCGCTTTCCGCGTGCGGGAGAGTCCGCCCAGGGAGGCCGTGCGCTCCGCGGCGGCGCCGCATGTCGCGCCCTTCGTGTCTGTGGTAACCTGCATCGTCGCGAGGAGGCCTGTATCGATAACCGCGCCTCGAATGCCGCTGTCGCTCACCAAAATGTTCGCGCCGCCACCAAGCAGGAATATGTGCTCGTGCGCCTCTCTGAGCGCGGCGCGCGCCTGGCCCATGGCTTGGATGGAGCGTGGCAGGATGTAGAGATCGGCAGGCCCGCCGATCTTGAAGGTTGTGTGATCCTTCATAGGCTCGCGGTAGCGGACCAAACATTGCTCAGTATTGATTTTTTGAGCGATTTGCCATAGGGTTTCCATACGGTGCCAGTATCGTCCTTTCGCACGGAGAAGACAAGAAGGCAGCGTCAACTGGAGAGCGAAGACATGCGGGACATTCATCTATTCAACACCATGGGCAGAAACGTCCAACCCTTCAAGCCGCTCCGCGAGGGCGAAGTTGGATTTTACGGGTGCGGGCCCACTGTCTACAATTTTGCTCACATCGGCAATCTCAGAACCTACATTTTCGAGGATATCCTCACGAGGATGCTCGAGCGCTTCGGCTACAAGGTGACGCATGTGATGAACATCACCGATGTGGGACACCTCTCCGGCGACGATGACACGGGCGAGGATAAAATGGTGAAATCGGCCCGCGAGCGTGGCAAATCCGTGCTCGAGATCGCGAGGTTCTACACCGACGCCTTTTTCACCGATACCGAGCGGCTGAACATCCGCCGCCCCACCGTAGTGTGCAGGGCCACCGAGCATATCGCGGACATGATCGCGCTTATCAAGCGCATCGAAGCCAACGGCTACACCTATTTTGCCGGAGGCAATCTCTACTTCGACGTGTCGAAGTTCGAGCGCTATGGCCAGCTCGCGGGCCTCAGACTTGACCAGCTCAAGGCGGGCGCGCGCATCGAAGTCGACCCCAACAAGCGGAACCCCTTCGACTTTGTGCTCTGGTTTACCAAGTCGAAGTTCGAAAACCAGGCCCTCCTCTGGGACAGCCCTTGGGGGCTGGGCTACCCCGGCTGGCACATCGAGTGCTCGGCGATGAGCATGAAATATTTAGGCGAG
>JAKALZ010000157.1 GCA_021813065.1 bacterium | reverse complement strand
ATTATAAAAATTCTCATAAAGATGTTTTCGAAGGAGGAAAAGATGAAAGCAGGGAAAATTGTTCTCGCATTGTTGCTCGTGGCCATTTTGGCTTCGTGCGGAACGAAGGCGCCACTGAGAAAAGGCGAAGTGCTTCTCGAGGACAAGGGAACCGCATACGGCGTGAAGACGCCGAAGTGGGTGGAGCTCGCGATCCTCGGGGGATACAAGGACATTGAAAAACTTGCGGACTATAAAGATTATGTCGTGTTCATCGCGCAGTTTGAAGCTCAGAATCTCCAGAGCGCGCAACTGCTTGCGGAGCGCATGCAAGCGGATACTGAAATCGCCCGATACCTGTCCACGAGAGTGAAAGACGCGTTCAAAGGCGCGAACGTCGCGGATGCGGATTCAAAGAATTTTGGCGCGTACGGCGAACGCTTTGTGGCGAGCGTCGGCGAGGCGAAATTCTCAGGGTTCAGGCAAGAAGCCGATTGGTGGGTTAAAGTCCAGACCTACACGCCTGAGAATAAGCCCGACAAACAGATTTACCGTGTAATTCAGCTCTGGGCGATCAGCAAAGACATGCTCCAGAAACAGTTCGATATGCTGCTTTCGCAAGTGGCAGGAGCGCAGCAACCGACTCCCGAGCAGAAACGCGCCATGGATCTCGTTCAAAACACAGTCGCTAAGGATTTCTTTGGCGATTGACAAGGACTATCGTCGTGCCCTGGCCGCATTTATAGCAGTGCTCCCGGGGCATTTTTTCACGCGGTGGATTTCTCGCCGCTGAACATTGTGAGCTCTTGAGGGAAAATACCATGAAGAAGCAAAGTGTTGTTCTTGGCGTGGTGATCGCGATGATCGCATGGGGCTGCGCGAGCGCGCCCAAAGTCCCCGTATGGGTGGTACAAACACCGCAACCAGACTCGAAGTACACTTTTTTTGTGGGTTCTTCCTCAGGAGCTGACAGCGCGACCACGATTGGCGATGCCACCGCGTCCCTCATCGCGGGTATCATGAAGTACATGGGCGTCTCGATCAGTGTCTCGTCGAGCGCGGAGGCTCAAGCCTCACTCACCGACTACCAAGCAAAGATTACTCAGACTGTCACCACGGAATCTCAAGGCCGTATCGCTGGTTTTGAGGTTGTCGAAAAATATATTCAGAAAGATGGGAAGTCAGGCCTTTACACCGTGCATGTCCTTGCGCGGTATGAGACAAAAGAACTTCAGAAAGAGAAAGCTCGCCTGGAGGCGCTTTTTAAAGAAAAAATTGACGCGGTCGTGGTTCCAGAGCAGAAGGGTGATGCCGCCGCCGCTGAAGGTCGGCAGCTCGACGCGATTCGGTTCTACGCCGAGGCGATGACCGCCGCGGGAGGTTCCGACATCGACAACGCCCAGGTGAAGCTCGAGCGCAACGCAAAGAAGGCTTCAGGTATCGCTGCCACACTTTCGCTCTCAATCGTATCTGGATCGAATGCCCAGGTTTCCCTCGGCGGAGCACTGCCTACAATAACCGCACGACTCATGACGAATCGGGGCGGTTCAGAGTACCCTGTCGCTGGCGCACCGCTTGTAATTGCCTTTCCACGAAAGCTCTCTTCCGGAAGGATCGGCACGGCTACCGCGCAAGCTTTTACTGATGCCAATGGAATCGCCGTGTTCAATGTCGCCGCAGTCGATATCGCGGGGAAATATCGCATATCGGTGCAGATCGACTTCGCGAGCATAAGCGATCTATTTTCAAGTTTGCCGTCATGGGCATTGCCCTACAGTGATGCTGTCGAGGCTGATTTGTCGGGCAATGTGGCATACGCGGCCTACAGCGTCGTGTCGGCTGCGAAAAACATCCCTCTCGCAATCGCCGTGCGGGCTAACAGCTCGCAGACCGCCGCTTCGCTTGACCTCGCCGCTTTTGGCAATAGCCTCAAGGAGGCTCTTGTAAAGCAGGGATTCGTGGTAGCGGATGCCGTCTCTCCCGCAGGCTCGGCGCCGGATATCGCGCAGCTTAGAGCTTCGGCGCCCTCGAGCGTAAAGCGCTTTGCCCTCGCGACGCTCGACCTGGGTTCAATCTCAAAAGATGGCGACTACTTCATCGCCTCCGTGAGCGGGTCGATGAATGTATACGATCTTCTGAACGGCACTACGCTCTACTCCGCGAGCAAGAGCGCGCAGGGTATGGGAAGTTCGGAGCGAGACGCGATGTCGAACGCGCTCAGGACTCTCGGGGGACAAGTTTTCGCGAGCGATCTTCTCAGTTCGCTCCCGTAACGCGTTGGACATCGCGTTGGGGCGCTTGCGCCTCGCTAAGATCTCTCTGAAGAAATCGCTCCAGACTTCTTGAGTTGCTCGACCGCGAGTCCCACGAGAGCGTCGCAGCGCTCATTGTCAGGGTTGCCCGCGTGACCTTCCACCCATTCGAACCGTGGATTCAGGCGCTGACAGAGGGTATCGAGACGTTGCCATAGTTCCTGATTCATCACTGGCTTTTTCGCGGCGGTTTTCCACCCTCGTTTCTTCCATTCAATAACCCACGAGCTAATACCATTCTTTACATAGAGCGAATCGGTGTAAACGATGATCGGGGCTTTCATCCAAGAAGAAGGCGCGGGTTGGCCATCTTCTTGGGGACGGCGCACAGTCTCAACCCTCTCGCGCAAAAATGAGAGCGCCATTATGACTGCGGAAAGTTCCATCTTATTGTTGGTAGTAGCCGGTTCCGCGCCATAGTCTTCGCGGTAGCGATCGCCGAAACGCATCACATACGCCCATCCGCCGGGGCCTGGATTGCCCTTGCATCCGCCATCGGTGTACACGATGATCGATTCCTGGTGCTTCATAGCTGCACTATGCCGAAGCCACGAAAAGTGCGCAACTGGCTTGCGTGTCAGCGCACCCCTCGCTACAATTAATTCCCCATGTTTAAAGAGTACGCGACGCTTTTACCGCATCTAAAGAACTATAAATTTAGATACATCGCAGGCATTCTCTGCCTCATCGCAGTCGACGCGAGCCAAGTCATCATTCCCCGATATATAAAAACCGCGATCGATACAATAGTCAGCGGCAGTTTTCAACTGCGCGATCTGAGCTCGCCCCTCATCGCGATGGTGATTCTTGCGCTCATCATTTCGATTGGGCGATTTTTCTGGCGTTACTTCATCAATATCGCCAGCCGCAGAATCGAAGCCGAGATGCGAAACCGCCTCTTTACGCACATTCTCTCGATGTCGGGCGGTTTCTTTCGCAAGAATACGACAGGCGACCTCATGGCCCGCGCGACCAACGACATCAGCACGATACGCCAGGCAACCGGCATGGGCTTTGTAGCCCTCGTCGATGGCGTTTTTATGACCGCGATGATCCTTGTCGCGATGTTCGCCAACAACGCGGCGGTCGCGGCATGGGTCATCATTCCCTTGCCGCTCATCACCGCGCTCATCCTCCTCTTCGGTCGAATTGTCGGCACACTCTTCAAGAGGATTCAGGACATCTACGGCAGACTCTCGAACATTGCCCAGGAATCGCTCGCGGGAGTGCGCGTGGTCAAATCCTTCGTAAAGGAGCAGCACTTCTTCGATACATTCTCTTCGGCCAACACTGAGTATAAGAACGCGATCATGGAACTCGTAAAGACGTCAGGCTTCTTTTTCCCCTTCATCACCTTCCTCTCGGGGTTGAGCACTGTACTGCTCGTGTACTTCGGAGGGAACGCGTCCATCCGCAACAAGATGACGCCAGGCTCCATCATCGCGATGTTATCGTACCTGGAGATGCTGGTGTGGCCAATGATGAGCGCTGGGTTCACTGTGAACATCGTTCAGCGCGGCGCCGCGAGCCTCAAGCGCATCAACGAAGTGCTCGGTACGAAAGCGGAGATCCAAGAATCGAAGCGGATGATCATGGAACGGCCTCATGGCGACATAGAGATTCGCGCGCTCGACTACCGATACCCCGGTTCGGAAAAACTCGCGCTGAGCGATATCTCGTTGCGGGTAAACTCCGGTTCGATACTCGGAATACTCGGAAAGGTCGGCTCGGGGAAAAGTACGCTGTTCAAGCTGCTGCCGCGAATGCTTGAGCCGGGCGAGGAGCACATTTATATCGGCGGGAAAGATATTTGCTCTTTCAGCCTAGAATCGCTCAGATCCACATTTGGCGTTGTGCCGCAAGAAAGCTTCCTTTTCTCTGAGACCATTCGAGGAAACATTCTTTTTTCGACTTCCGATTTAGGGCAAGCGCGCTTTGATGAAATCGCGTGGATCGCGGGACTCGAGAGAGATCTGATCCTATTCCCGCAGGGGTGGGATACGATTGTGGGGGAGAGGGGCATCACTCTCTCTGGAGGGCAGAAACAGCGTATCGCGCTCGCCCGTGCGCTTGCGGTAGATTCCGATATTCTCTTGCTCGATGACGCGCTTTCCGCGGTTGATGCTGAAACTGAAGAGCGAATTTTACGCGCCCTTCTCGAAGAGCGGAGAGGAAAGACGACCGTAATCGTGTCGCACCGCATTTCGACCTTGCGCAACGCTGATCAGATCATCGTTCTCGACGGTGGAAAGATCCAACAAAAGGGAACGCACGAGCAGCTCCTGTCTGAGAGTGAAGGTTTCTATGCGCGTATCGCCGCGCTCCAGCAGCTTGAAGAGGAATCCTGCGCGAACTGCGGGGAGGCACACGATACGGAGGGTCTCAATGGCTGAATTCTTCGACGCGGAACCAGTCACGAAAGGCTACGACGCGCAGATTATGCGCAGAATCATGTCGTATCTCAAACCCTACACGCTGTTCGCGATTATCGCCCTTCTCGCGCTCGCGCTGAGCACCGCCGGAGAGCTCTTGACCCCCACGATCATTCAGCGAACGGTCGACAACGCGCTTGTGCGCGAGTGGTACAGTGTCGATCACGCGTCAGCGTCTGAAATTCCTCCTGGGAATAGTGGCGACGAGCTTACCATCGGAGCGCGAGTGTATGTGCGCGCATCGCGGCTCGCGGGCATCACGGGGAAAGAGAAAGAGAGACTCATCGCGAGCGGGCTTCTGGATGAGAAACCGAGCTACGTGTTTCCGATAGGCACATTGACCGAGAAGAAACAGGAGCTTGCGAAAAAATATCC
>JAKALZ010000156.1 GCA_021813065.1 bacterium | reverse complement strand
CGGGTGTGCAGGAAGCCGCGATCCACGCGCTTGGGCCGTCGGGGTAGCGATCGATCCCCTCCTCGAGGACGCGTATCGATTTCGCGGTGAGCGCGACGCGAAGCGCCGCCAGAAAATGAACAGGAATATCGTTGTAGGCGCCAGAGAGGCGCAGGTGCGCGGGCATGCGCAGCGTGCACATCGCTACAGCCAGAGATTCACCCGGAAACTTCGCGCGCAGCGCGACTCCGAGTTCTTTCTTTTTTAGCCAGCGCCGCTCCCGGGCATCGAGCACTGAGGACGCTTTTAGCACGCCACGCTCCGCTCGAGCGCGGTCTCAAGCCTGGCTCTGAGCGTACACTCAAGCGCGCCTCTGTCTTGCACGTGAATGCGCGCCGCGCTGATGTTCGCGGCTACCGCCATCTCTTCGGTCACCTTCCGTATTCGCGCGCCGAACTGTTTGATTACAATGCTGTCGATGACATATTCCACGCGCGTTTCGGCGAGCGGTGTGATAGTGATAAGTACGTCGCTGGACTCAAGCGAGCCCGCGGTCACCGATTTCTGAGCTTTCATCGATTCCTCCAAGAAAATAGTTCGTAAAATATCAATGCCGTGAATCGCTATGGCGGATCTTTTCCAGCACGGGAGCCGCTTCCGCCCCACAGAGCCATTTCCACGTCGACGGCGGAACGAGCCTCTCCACCTCGGCGAGTCGCCCCGCACGTATGAGTTCGCGCACCTTCGATGCGCTCACTGCTTCACCATCGATCTCGAAACGCGGAATTTCCGCAACCTCAACGGGCGGAACCTCTGCCTCGAGTCCCCAGGCGGTTGCTTCAGCTGTCCCTGTCGCCGGGAGCACCAGTTGCATCGTCTCATTATAGACCGACGTTGTGCCGCAGAAGGGCTCCGTCCCTACGAATCGCCACGCCACGCCCAGCGCCGGCGCGATGCGCGCGCGGAAGGTGGCGAGGTCGAGCGCGGCGTGCATCCTGATTGCTTTCTGCGCGGCTTCTTCGCGGTCGGGACGTATGAAGTAGGTTGGAAATGTCGCCGATGAGATTATATATAGCCCGCCCGCGATCACAGTCACATTCGTCAGGTCCGCGACGCCCTCGCGGATCAGCTTGAACCTCACCTCGAAGGGAAAGAGCGAGCGGTCCTCTTCCACCACGAGCACATAGAGCCAGGGTGAATGCGAAGCCGCATACTCAATCAGCGCGCGGTGGCCCAGCGTGAAAGGATTGCAGTTCACCACCACCGCGCCCGCGCGCTCAGGCTTGCCCCGTGCGACATCGCGCAGCGCCTTGAGGTAATCTTCAATACCCTCCGAGCCCCACTCGAGAAGCGCTGCCCCGCGCGGTACGCCCGCGATGAGTGAAAAACCGAGGTTTCTAAAGCGGGCCGCTTCTTCATTCGTCGTGAAAAGAAAGAGCTGCTCGATATCCCTTTCAATCGCGCGCTTGATGAGCGAAGAGACTATGGCGGCGGCCGCGCCCTCTCCCTCGAAACCAGAATCGACCGCGATTCCCTGGAGCACATTTCTCACGAGGGCGCCTGTCGCCACGAGGCGCTCACCCTGGTAGAGTCCCAGCACAAACCCCGCGCCCTCGGGAACCGTGAGCCCCCGCGACACAAGGAGCGCCGTTCGCTCTGAGAGTTCAGCCTTGGTGCGCAGCTCTCGCGCTTCGAACCCGAAACCTGCCTCGCTCATACGCCCACCGTGGTTAGCTCGTCAGCTCTCGACGGGCGGCGTTCAGCGCGCCACCCTCGAATATAAGATCCACCTGACGCTCGGGCAGACTATGGTGCGCCACAATGCGCGCGCCTGTCCGCTCGTTCTTTATTTCGAAATGATCCTTGCGCAGTCCTTCATGGATATGCTCCAGCATTAAGCTGTCACTCTGTTCGATTGCGCCGAGATCTTCAGCATGATCAAATAATAAAGGAAGAATTCCCGCGTTCACAAGGTTCTGGCGGTGGATGCGCGCGTACGAAACCGCGAGCACGGCGCGCACGCCGAGGAATCGGGGCGAAAGCGCCGCGTGCTCCCGGCTCGAACCCTGTCCGTAGTTCTGGCCCGCGACAAGAATGCCGGTTCGGGCGGCTCGAGCGCGCGCGGGAAAACTCGTGTCGAGCACGGAGAAGCAGTACTCAGAGATCGCGGGCAGATTCGATCGCAGCGACATGATCCTCGAACCGGCGGGAAGGATGTGGTCGGTCGTGATGTTGTCGCCCATACGCATCAGAACCTGGGCGCGGAGACTGTCGCCGATCGCCTCGAACTGCGGAAGCGGAGCGATGTTCGGTCCGCGCCGGATCCGCGCCTCTGCGGCGGTGCCAAAGCTTGGGGCGGCCACTGCGCCGGCGGTAGCGGGGAACACGAACATCGAGTCGTCGTTCAGGAAACGCTCGGGCATGGCAACGCTGATGCTACGGCCGACTGTGCGCGGGTCGGTGATGACGCCCGCGATCGCCGATGCGGCAGCGGTTTCGGCGCTGACAAGGAAGACTTTGGCCGACTTGGTGCCGGAGCGGCCCTCGAAATTGCGATTGTTGGTGCGGAGGGAGACGCCGTTGGTGGTGGGTGCCTGCCCGATGCCGATGCAGGGGCCGCAGGCTGATTCAAGGATGCGGGCGCCCGACTCGACAAGATCAGCGAGAATACCGTCCTTGGTGACCATGAGGAGCACCTGTCGGGAACCCGGGCTGACCACGAGGCTCGTCTTCGGCGCTACATGGTTGCCCTTCAGAATGGCGGCGCTCATCGCGAGGTCGTAGTATGAGGAGTTCGTGCAGCTGCCTATAAAGCACTGATCCACGGGCATTCCCGCCACTTCGCGCACCGGCACGACATTGTCAGGCATGTGCGGCAGCGCGATGAGCGGCTCAAGGGCGCCGAGGTCGATGACGAGCTCCTCGTCGTAGCGCGCGTCGGGGTCGGCGAATACCGGCATAAAATCCGCGCCTCTTCCCTGCGCTTCCAGAAAGCGTTTCGTCACCTCGTCGCTTGGGAAAACCGAAGTGGTGGCGCCGAGCTCGGCGCCCATGTTGGTAATGGTGCCGCGCTGGGGAATCGAAAGTGACGCGACGCCTTCGCCCGCGTACTCGAGTATTTTGCCGACCCCGCCCTTCACCGTAAGCCGGCGAAGGACTTCAAGCACGATATCCTTCGCACTCACCATCGGCTGGAGCCTTCCTTTAAGTTCTACCTTGAGTACCTTGGGCCGCGGAATAGAGAAGGGAAGGCCGGCCATCGCGAGCGCGACGTCGAGGCCGCCCGCGCCGATGGCCAGCATGCCGAGCGCGCCGCCGGTCGGCGTATGGCTGTCCGAGCCAAGAAGCGATTTCCCCGGCACGCCGAAGCGTTCGAGGTGGACCTGGTGGCAGATGCCGTTTCCGGGCCTCGAGAACACGATGCCGTACTTCGAGGCGATATCCTGAAGGAATGCGTGGTCGTCGGCGTTTTCGAAGGTGACCTGCAGCGTATTGTGGTCGACATAGCTGACTGAGAGTTCGGTTCTGACCCGGTCAATGCCGAGCGCCTCGAATTGCAGATACGCCATGGTGCCCGTCGTATCCTGCGTAAGCGTCTGGTCAATTTTTATACGCACTTCGCCAGTGACGCCGCCGACATCGCCTGTCGCCGTCGCCCCTTCGGTTACCCGGTGGCTATCTATCAGTTTCTGTACAATATTTCTGCCCACTGCTTCGTCCTCCTCCGGATATTTGAAAAAATCATGCTTTACAAATCCGGAAAGCTACTCTATTATACATGATGTATACGGTATACGGAATACCGAATATCCAAATTTCGTTGCCGCCACGGGAGTCGCCATGAGCCTTCTGCCTTCTGTGCCCGAAATCCACATCCAGCCAATGCGCGAAGTCGTTTACGAGCACCTGCGGAAGGCGATCGTGCTGGGTGAATTGAAACCCGACAGTTTCTTCACGGACGCGGATATCGCCGAAGAGTTCGGTGTGAGCAGAACGCCCGCCCGTGAGGCGCTCCAAAAACTCGAGAGCAACGGCTATATCGAGCGCGTCCCCAAGAAGGGCAACCGCGTGCTCGGTATCTCCCCCTATGAACTCGCCCACTCCTACGCCATCCGCAAGGCGCTCGAGACCCTCGCGGTGAAGTACGCCGCGATTCGAATTACTCAGCCCGAACTCGACGAATTGAAAAAAATTCTCGACGACCTCGCGGAAGCCCAGCGCACGCTGAGCGGCGAAGTCATGCTCGAGACACTTTTCCCAAGCATTAAGCGCTTCAACGAGATCGCCTTCGAAGCGTGCAAATCGACGAGAATCATCGAGGCGGTGTGGGCTCAGCGCGAGATATTCGACCGCTACCGCGTCATGCGCATCGTGCTTCCGAACCGCGTCGAAAAGAGCATCTACCGGCGGACCGAACTCTACAGAGCCTTCGTCGCCCGCGATCCGGAACGAGCAGCCCAGATATGGATCGAGCACCTCGACGAGTCCTTCGCGATCTGGAGAGAAAAGTCGGGATATG
Organism: bacterium; assembly: GCA_021813065.1. Lineage (GTDB taxonomy): Bacteria > Spirochaetota > Spirochaetia > Treponematales > Rectinemataceae > Rectinema. The sequence goes on along the minus strand of JAKALZ010000156.1, from coordinate 661 downwards.
CCGAGGCGCTCAAGGATTTCCAGTTCTTCTAGGAATCATCCGCATCGGCTCCGGCCATGCGGCTATTCAAATATCTTTAAGGAGGAGACGGATATGAAGAAACTGTCTTCGTTCATTCTGATTCTCGCCCTGGTCGGCGCAGTGTCCACAGTAGGCGCCGCTCCGAGCTGGAAACCCTCGAGAACCATCGAGCTCGTGGCCCCGGCCGGTCCGGGCGGCGGCTGGGACATGCTCTGCCGCGTCATCCAGAAAACCCTGGTCGATGAGAAGCTCGTCGACAAGCCAGTCATCGTCACCAACAAGCCAGGTGGCGGCGGCGCCGTGGGCTGGACCTACCTCGAAGGCAAGAAGGGACAGGGCGAGGTGCTCGCCGCGACGTCCACCCTGCTCATCCTCAACAATCTTCTCGGAACCAGCCAGCTGACCTACAAGAACTTCACTCCGATCGCCGCGATGCAGGCTGAGTGGGAAGCGATCGCGGTCGGCGCGGATTCCCCCTGGAAGACCGTGAAGGACCTCATGGAAGCAATCAAGGCCAATCCCAGCGCGGTTCCCATCGCGGTCGGCCCCTCGCTCGGCAACGACGACCACCTCGTCTTCCTCCAGCTCGCGAAGATTTACGGCGTTGATCCCTCGAAAGTCAAATTCATCGTATATCCGG
>JAKALZ010000155.1 GCA_021813065.1 bacterium | reverse complement strand
GACCGCGCGGATCCGGTCGTGCTCGAAGTAGAAATTCTTGACGAGCTCGATTCCTTTCGCGGTAGCAAGAACGAGCGCCTTCGTGTTGATTTTGAGAAATTCGCCGAGCCATCCTGTGTGGTCGGGCTCAAGGTGGTTCAGGATGAGGTAATCGATGTCTTCGAGCGTGATTCCAATCGAGGCGAGCTGATTCTTGAGCTCGATTGGCGCGCCGACCCAGTCTTTGACGAGGTCGAGGAGGGCGATTTTTTCTCCCTTCACGAGGTAGGAGTTCAGCGAAACGCCGTAGGGAATCGGCCAAATTCCCTCGAAGAGGTCGTCACTCCGTATATCGGCGTGGAGCGCGTAGATATGATCGGTGATCGGGTGCACGTTCATGGCATGTCCTTTCATCAGCGAGTGTCAAGAGAGCCGCGCGGATTCGCGCCTTTCGCGGCGCTGCGCGACCTAGGCGCCATCCGGGGCGCGGCGAAACGCGACTCATCTTTCATTCACTATACTAAAAGTTGTCGAGCCGCGCCACAATAGAGCCGCGCTCCGCGGGCGGGATGCCGTACTAGAAATTTCCCGTTCCGGCGGAAAGGGTGAGGCCGATGATCACCGGTCTTCCCTGCGCCAGGAATGCATATTCGGTGTTGTCCGCGCCAAATACGAAATTCGCGTAAAGGGAGAGGTTCAGATAATCGGCGATTTGCCACGAAACGCTTGGCCGGGCGAATCCCGACAGATCGGAGAAATTCATGATCCCCAGGGCGGAGGCTGAAAAATCGCTCCCTCCGATATCGCTGAACGTGATGTTCGCCGCGCCGTAGTGCTGGCCTGAAAAGAGCGCGAAGAGCTGACCGAGCCCTACGAGCGCGTCTCTCGTGCTGGAGGATGGCATGGTAGTCAGGAGCGTTTGGAGGACGCTGGTTGCGCTGCTCCGATCGCTTTCGGAATATCCTTCTCCATTGTAGTAGTATTGGCCTATGGCTGTAATGTTGTTGTTCTGGTCGTTGTAGAGGAATCCGGCGGTCGCCGAGGGATACACGGCGCCGCGATGGTCCGAGGGAGCTGAGGCGCTGTAGTAGGGAGCGCTCGTCGAGAAGGTATAGAATGTCTTCGGGCTTCCTCGCGCGACGACTCCTTCCGCGAACACGTCGAAGGGACCGGCCGGTCCGGTTATGGTCGCCGCGGCGCGCTCCGTCGTGTCGTTGCGATAATAGGCGCTCAGTCCGAGCTCATAGTTGCCGAGTACGAATTCAGCTTTGCCCGCGAGGGCGGTGTTGGCGAAATCCGGGATGGCGTTGTTCGGGAAGATCGCATAGAAACTCAGCGTGTTCTGGCTTGAGCCGTAGGGAATGAAGACGCGGAACTGCACCGGGCCTTCGCGCTGGGCGGTGGGGTCCAGGAAGTTGATGGGCTCGAGGTTGATGATGTCGGCCGGGCTGAAGAAGTAGCCCACGCCCCACTTCACGGTTGCCTTGCCGAAGCGGAAATACACCGAGTCGCCGAGCTGGAAGTCTGAGAAGAGCTCGAAGACGCTGATATTGGGCGTGGAGATGGAGCTGGAAGCGGTCGTCACGCTGCCCGTCAGCGAGTTCCACGTCGCCGATGTCAAAAATGTCTTTGAGCTCGAGAACGGCCAGGCGGTCTTGAACGATCCGTGGACGCGGAACGCGTCTTCAGGGCGGGCGTCGAAGTAGACGAGGCTGCTGAGGGTCGGCGCCAGGCTGTTTTTGTCGGGGTTCGCGAGGTCGAAGCCTGAAGCCCATGGGTCAGTCCAGGTCCAGGAACTGTCGATCTTGCCCGTGATGCTCCCGCCTATTTTGACCGCTTCGGTTTTCAAGAGACCGGCGAGAGGGTCCGGAGAGGTTGCGGGGGCGACAGGCGCCGCCTGCGGCGCGCCTTGTGTCGCAGGCGCGGTCGAGCCGCTCTGCGCCGGCTGTCCCTCGCCAGGCTGTGTGAGCACCTCATCGCCGAAAAGCGAACCTAGGTCGCTGCCGCTCTCCTGAGCCGCGGCGGAAAATGCCGCGCCAACGAGCATGGCAGCCGCGACAACGAGGGCTATATATGTGCGGTACCTCATCTTCCTGCCTCCTTTGGCGTTTTCACCTGCTCACCTGCTCGAGGAATGCCTTCGTGAATACCTTGTCGGGCAGCGGCGAGACCGATTGCTCAGTCATCGTGATCTGGCTCTTCTCTCCCTTGTTGATCTCGTCGAGTATGAGGATCTGGGAGGGCAGGAGCTTGCCCTCGAGCTGCACGTACTTGGGATAGGCGGTGGTGCGCATGAGCCTGCCGTTCACCGAGTAATCCTGGCGGATGAGGAGCATGGTCGGATCTTTGCGTATGCTGAGCACGACGCGGTCGTAGGCGACTTCATTCGTGTTCGCCTTGAGATCGAGGATCCATACGGGAAATTTGCCGACCATGCCCTCGGTCATGCTCGTCACCGTGTAGTCCTGGGCGAAAGAGCTCAGCGTGAAATCCGAGTTTTTCGCCTTGGTGTTTTGAAGATTTTCCTTGACCGATGAGTGAGAAAACTTGCGGCTTGATGGGTCGTAGAACCACACATTGTCGTCTTCGCGAAGATACCCCTGGCCCTTGTTGACTTCGGGCAGCATGATGAGAATGAGGAACTGCTTCTTGGTATCACGGCGAAAGACGCGCGCTTGGGTGACACTGTCCTTTTCGCCAGGTTTCTGGGTTACGATGGTAAACACCGCCGAGAAATCTTGGCCTGTGAAGTCGCTCAGGGTGTCGACCTGCGCAAGTAGGGCCTTTGGATCGGGTTTATCTTGAGCCGCGACGGGCGAGATACCAACTCCCAATCCAAGGATCACCACGAAAGCGGCCACGATCGCGGCGCGCCAGTACTTTTTTGTTAGCATAGTAGTAGAGAACATGAATAATCTCCTTGTCATTTGACAGTTCTAAGTGCCTCGGCGGGAGGCATTTTAGCCGCGGCGTTCGCGGGAGCGTAGACCGCCACGAGCGTCAGGGCCGCGATTATCAGGATATTGCCTAGCGCTCTAAGCGGTGGCAGATAGAATGAGAAATGTCCTTTCTTTAAAATGAGGAATACAGGCGACTGCGGATCGAAGCGAATGGCGCTCAGAACCGCCATCACGATGAGTGCGAGAATGATGCCCGCCACCGCCCCCGCGAGCGCTAAAAAGAGCGCCTCATACAGGAACATCGATCGAATTTCTTTCCGCTGCACGCCTACCGCGCGCATTGTGCCGATTTCTCGGATGCGCTCGTACATCGCCATGCGGAATGTATTGGAGATGCCGATCATGACAATCGCGAAGAGCACGATAAGGATCGCGACGCTGGCCGTATCGAGGGCTACAACGATCTGCCTCGCCTGCGCGAGCACGTCGTCGATGGTATAGACACGATACTTTGTGCCCGTCCATGTTTCGCTGTTCTGTTCCCGGATCATCGATTGGAACGGCGTCATGGAGCCATTGTCCTGCTTCGCTGTGCGATCGAAGAGCTGAAGGTCCATCGTTTTCATTGCGGCGTAGAGCTTATTCGCGAAAGCGCCCGCTTCGTCGAGATTGCTGAGCATGATGCCGAGCGACATATACTCGTTCGGTCCAAGCCCGATGAGGTTGTTAAGATAGTCGAGCTGGGCGTAGGTCATTATTGAGCCAATGAAGCTCGAGTCGACGGTGATGGCCGCGACGCGGAATTCTCCGACATTGTTCTGCCCTGTCACGGTCTGGAACTGCGCGACAACCGTGTCACCAGGAAGCACGTTGAGTTTATTGGCGACGCTCTGCGAGATAATGAGGGCGTTTGGCCAGTTCAGATTGTCCCAGCTACCTTTAACGAGGGCGAGCCGCTCTTTTAGCATGCTCGAGTGAGCGAGATCCATGCCCGTGAGGTTTTGACGGATGCTCTTGCTTTCGAAGATGAGGGTTGCTGAGGTTTCGCTGGTCTTCTGAAGGCTCGACCACGTTAAACCCGCAGTGGAGAGCGCTTTCATTATGGATGAGTCGTCGCGTATCACAGAGATGCGCTTACCGGATGGCGTGTATTCGGAACCGCTTACGAACACGTGACCTCCCATAAGGTACGCGAAGTTCTCGGATACATTGCGGACAAAGGAGCCCGCGAATCCATTGATGAGCGTGACGATCATAATTCCGAAGGCGATGGCGCCCGCAAGGAGGATTGTCCGCTTCTTCTGCCGCATCAAATTCCGGATCGCGATGCGTGGCAATACAATATTCATTGTTCCTCTCCTCCTATTCTTCCTGCATCGCGCGCACGGGCTGGATCTTCAGCGCGAGTGAGACAGGGTAGAGGTGGGCGATAAAGCCCACGACAACCATGATGAAAATCGCCTGAATCACGTTTCCCAAGGAAGCGATCGGATTCATGTACTTCCCTCCAAAGAGGATGAGGAAAAACTGATTGGTGGCTTCGATGTGCGCGGCTCTCAACGCCGCGGTGATCGCCACGCCGAAAAGCGCGCCGATCAGCGCCGACACCGCGGAGAGCACGACAGCCTCGGCGGCGAACATGCTTCGCACAAACCCCTTGCCCGCGCCGATCGCCCGCATTGTGCCGATTTCGCTCGTGCGCTCAATCACAGAAATGACGAAGGTGTTCATGATGATGATGATCGCCACGATCGAAAGAATGACGATTGCCGTGGCGAAGACGATGCGAACCACGTCGACCGACTGCCCATAAGGACCGGCAGCCTTCTGCCAGTTGCCCGCGACCGCGGGGATGCCTTCCTTCGCGAAACTCTGGTTCAGGGCCGCGATGACGCGGGGCGCGTTGTTCGGAGAGTCGGTTTTCCCGACGACGAACTGCCAAGCGCCGTCGTCAGCTTTGAGAGGGTTCACTTTATCGGGCTTCGAAATGTCGGCGGCGATGGCATTCACATCGATTGTCTTCGAGGGTTCGGCCGTAACGACCACGTCGCCGCCAAAGAGTGAATTGGCGTTATCGGTCGAGAGCATGTTCGTCTCTTCCGGTTTGAGCTTGATAGGTTCGTTAGCGCCCACCGTCATGCCGCTCATGACGCGCAGTGTCTCGATGTCGATGTAGGCCAGCTGTTCTGGGGACGCTCCTTGCTCCTTGAGCTTAAACACCCCGACAATTGGCAGCTCTCTCAGGCTGAAGCCGATAGAGGAGAAACCTTGGATCAGGATCGAGTCGCCGACCGC
>JAKALZ010000154.1 GCA_021813065.1 bacterium | reverse complement strand
TGCCGACTACGGCGGGCTCGTTCGCGCTGCACGGATTCTGCGCGCGCGAGGATTCTCCGCTTGTGGCGCGGCTTCGCGAAGCTGGCGCGATTATTCTCGGCAAGACTAATCTGAGCGAGTGGGCGAACTTCCGGTCGACCCACTCGAGCTCGGGGTGGAGCAGCGAGGGCGGCCAGACAAGGAATCCCTATGTGCTCGACAGAAACCCGAGCGGCTCGAGTTCGGGCTCGGGTGCGGCGGTCGCGGCGAATCTCTGCGCGGCGGCGGTGGGCACGGAGACCGATGGCTCGATCATCTCGCCCGCCTCGATCAATGGAATCGCGGGCATAAAGCCAACAGGCGGACTTGTGGAGGCCGAGGGCATCATTCCGATATCCGCGACGCAGGACACCGCCGGTCCCATGGCGCGCACGCTCGAGGACGCGGTGTATCTTCTCGAGGCGATGTCGGGCAGATCTTTTTCCGAAGCGCTCGAGACCCGCGATGGGGGCGAGCGTCCGCTCGCGGGCATGCGGCTTGGGTACGCGGAGAAACTCTCGAATTTTCTTCCTCAGGTCGAACGGGTGATGAAGGACTCGCTCGCGACGCTTCAGGCGCTTGGCGCGGAAATTGTGCCGATCGACATTTCGCCGAGCGAAGAGGTTCAGGCGGCGGAGTATCAGGTAATGCTCTTCGAGTTCAAGGATGGACTCGAGCGCTACCTCGCGCGGTATGTGGCTAGCGCGGCGGACAACGCTGGCCCGCGCATGGGCGCACATGCGGGCGTGCCTGCGGGCGCACGTGCGGACGCGAGCGAGGGCGCGGGAGTGCGCTGGCCCCTCACGCTGAAGGCGCTCATAGAGTTCAACTCTCAAAATTCGGCCCGCGTCATGCCGCACTTCAATCAGGAAATTATCGAAGAGGCTGCCGCGAAGGGGCCTCTGAGCGACCCCGAGTACCAGAAGGCGCTCGAGACCTGCCGAACGTTCGAGCGCGAGAAGGGTATCGCCGCGTACACTTCGAAGTACAGGCTCGACGCGATTCTGTCAGCCTCGAACTCGCCCGCCTGGAAGACCGACCACGCGTGCGGCGATCACTATGTGGGCGGCACCACAAGTCTGGCCGCGATTCCGGCTTGCCCGCACATCACGGTGCCCGCCGGGTTCGCGGGTGAGTTGCCCCTCGGGCTCTCGATCTTCGGGGTGCCGTATTCGGAGAAGACGCTTCTGCGCGTGGGGCTCGCGTTCGAGCGCGCCACCAACGCGAGGCGCGCTCCTAAATTCTTTCCGACAGATTACTGAGCGGCGCGGAGAAACGCTTCAGCGGCGCTCGATGGCGCGATATGCGCCACACGCCGCGCCGCCTTCCTTGCCCCGAGGCGTTTACTGCCCGAGCGGCGTCACCTTCAGAAAAAGTGGCAGAAACGAATCCCACTCAGCCAGAATCCGCGCGGCGCGCGGACTTCCCGTCAGCGCCTGGTGCCGCTCGATAATGTTCCTGAGGCGGGCGATGTCCTCCTCTTGGACGACGCCAGCGACATCGACATCGGAAGCATTGCAGCGCGTGTCGAAGAACTGGTCTTCGTCGAGCGCGTAGGCGACTCCGCCCGTCATGCCGGCGCCAAAGTTGATGCCGGTTGGCCCAAGGATCACGACGACACCGTCGGTCATGTACTCGCATGCGTGGTTGCCCGTGCCCTCGGCGACCGCGAGCGCGCCGGAATTGCGCACGCAGAAACGCTCGCCAACTCGGCCATTTAAATACACTTCGCCCGAGGTCGCGCCGTAGAGGCAGACATTACCCGCGATGACATTGTCTTCGGGCGAGCCGCGCGACTCGATCCTTGGTCGCACGACGATGCGCCCTCCCGAAAGGCTTTTTCCCACATAGTCGTTGGCCTCGCCATACAGCCTGAACAGTACGCCTCGCTCGAGAAACGCGCCGAAGCTCTGGCCCGCCGCGCCGCTGAAATTGACACAGATGGTGTCGGGTTCAAGTTTGAGGTCGGCGCGCGCGATCTGGCCGCTCAAGGCGGCGCCCACCGAACGATCCGCGTTGGTGATGGGAATAGAGAGATCGAGCTGCGCGCGTGGTGCTACCGGCGAAGATGAACCTTGAGCGCTGGACTGTATTCCCGCTGAAGCGAAAAGCGGCGCACATGCCTGAAGCACCCTCGATTCTGCTTCGCTGATCGCGGATTCACGCTGTGCGCTCTGGCGGAAGTTCCGCAAGCCCGCGGGTGGCAACAGAAACGCGGGCGCTGAGAGCGCGTCGATCACGCTACTGTCGAAGAGTGGATAGCGCCGCGCGATTTCGAGCGCCTCTTTGATATGGTCGAAATTGAGCGAGCGCTCGCGCGGGGTGCGCGCCCGTGCGCCAAAATCGAGCAATTCATATCTTCCCGCCACCGCGTCCAGAGTTGTCGCGCCGAGCGAAGCCAGAATGGCGCGCACATCTTCAGCGAGGAAATTGAAGAACGCGGCGAGGTGCTCTGGTTTTCCTTTAAATTTCGCCCTGAACTCGGCGTCTTGCGTGGTGATGCCCGCAGGGCATTTGCCGACATTGCACTGGCCGCAGGCGGTGCAGCCCATCGAGAGCATCGCAAGAATGCCGAACGCGAACTCGCGCGCGCCGAGTATCGCGGCGATCACAATATCGCGGGCGGTTCTGAGCCTGCCGTCGACTTGAATGATCGAATTGATGTCGAGGCCGTTCATCGCGAGCACCTGGCGGATCTCCGGCAGCGCCTGTTCCCAGTAGTTGCCGGCGTGATCGAGGGAGGAGAGCGGGGCGGCTTCGGTGCCGACGTCGCCAGAGGACACGATGACGCAGTCCGCCCCCGCTTTGACCACACCCGCCGCGACGGTGCCGATTCCCGATTGGGCGGCGAGCTTGACCGCGATCCGCGCGCTTGGATTGACGCAGCGCAGATCGTGAATCAGCTGCGAAAGATCCTCGATCGAATAGATGTCGTGGTGTGGAGGTGGACTGATGAGCGTTACGCCGGGTTTCGAGTGTCGCAGGGCTGCGATGTACTCGTTCACCTTCGCGCCGGGGAGCTGGCCGCCCTCGCCGGGTTTCGCGCCCTGGGCGACCTTGATTTGCAGCTCAAGACCTTCGGCGAGGTAGCGCGCTGTTACGCCGAAGCGCCCCGAGGCGACCTGCTTCGACGCGTTTCGGGAATCGAGACTGAATTCCAGGTAGGAGCCTCGGCTGGCATCTTCTCCGCCCTCGCCTGTATTGCTCCATGAGCCCACAACATTGCTGCCCGCGGCGAGCGCTTCGTGCGCCTCCGGGCTCAGCGCGCCGAGCGACATGGCCGCGACCGAGAATCGCGCGATGATCTCTTCGGCAAGCTGAACCTGCTCGAGAGGAATCGGCTGCGAGGGTTTGAAGTCCCAGAGGTCGCGCAACGCGAAAGGTGGCCGCGACGCGCTGCTCATCTCATCCGCATAGGCGCGCCAGGCTGCCGCGTCGCCGTTCCGCACGGCTTCGACGAGCTTTGCCACGATTGCAGGTGGCCAGGGCGATGCCATCGATGCAGACGATGCCGCCGACGCATGCGGCTCCCAGGGTCTGACCCCCTCCTCGGCGAATGCGTGCCGGTGCCGCTCCGCGACCTGCGCCGCGATCTCGCCGAGTCCGATTCCGTCGAAACCGCTCACGGTGCCTCTGAAGCAGCGCGCCACGAGCTCGTCCGACAGGCCAACGATCTCGAAAAGCCTCGAACCTCGATACGATGATACCGTGGCGATGCCCATCTTCGACATGATCTTGAGAATGCCCTTGTTCACCGCCTCGATATAGTTGTCCGCCAAGGTTTCGGCGCCACGAAAATCCTTCCAGAGTGCCGCGAGCGAAGGAATGCGCTCAAATACGAGCCAAGGGTTCACGCCGCTCGCGCCGTAGGCGAGGAGCACCGCGATTTCGTGCACGTCGCGCGCCTCGCCCGTCTCGACCACGAGGCCCGCCAAGTGGCGCTTCTTCGCGTCGACAAGGTGGGTGTGGAGGGCAGAGAGCGCGAGAATCGCGGGTATTGAGGCATGAGCTGCGTCGACATCCCTGTCGCTCAGCACGATGAGGTTCGCGCCCTGGTCGATCTCGCGCTCGGCGCGCGCGCTGAGCGCTTCCATCGCCGCTTCGAGGTCGAACGCGGACTCCGGTCTCGGATAGCACATCGATACAGTCGCGACGCGAAAATCATCGAGTTCGGACGCGCGCAGTCGCTCCATATCGCCATTCGACAGGATAGGCCGCTGCAATTTAAGCTGGCGGCAATGCTCCGCGCTCTCTTCGAGAAGATTCTTCTGTCTGCCGATATAATTTTCCAGCGACATCACCGCGGCTTCGCGGTACGAATCGATAGCGGGGTTCGTAACCTGGGCGAATCGCTGGCGGAAATAGGCGTAGAGAGAAACGATCGAGCGCGAGAGGATCGCGGGTGGTTTCTTCGCGGTCATCGCGGATGCCGGCTCCTGTTTCTGGAGCATCATGGATTTCAGTATCGCGACCGTGTCTTTGTCATAGAGAAAGTAGGCTGCCGCACGCTCTGTCCCATCATCGGTATCGCGCCGAACATCGTGGCCCACCGTGTTCAACTCTTGATTTAAAAATAGTCCCCGCAGTTCGATACGGTTCGCCTCAAGCCAACGCCGGTAGGGCTTTTGCCGGCTTATGCGTGTCTTGATCTCGCCATCGCCAATGAATCTACCCTTTTGAAAATCGAGCATGAGCATCTGCCCAGGCCTCAGAATGCCGCGCATTTCAACGCTCGATTCATCGCGTGGCAGTACTCCAGCTTCGCTTGCGCCAAGGAAGTAGCCATCTCTGTTGAGCGAGTAGCGAAAAGGGCGCAGCCCGTTGCGGTCGAGCGCGGCCCCAAGCGTGATTCCATCGGTGAAACACATTGCCGCCGGGCCATCCCAAGTCTCGAGCATCGCCGAGTGAAAGTCGTAGAAAGCTCGCTTGTCATTCGAGATGCCAAGTTTCTGCCCAACAGGCTCCTGCACCATCATCATAAAGACATGCTCCGGGCTTCTGCCCGCATGGACAAGGAGTTCAAAGATGTTGTCGAAGATCGCGCTATCGGAGCCAGCCTCTTCAAGCACCTCGACATCACGGAAAAACTCTGGTCCGAGGAGCTCGGAAGCCATGGTAGCCTGCCTGGCTTTCATCGAATTGATGTTTTTCCGCAGGGTGTTGAT
>JAKALZ010000153.1 GCA_021813065.1 bacterium | reverse complement strand
CTGTTCGACGCGGGCGCTGAGTGGCGTGATACGCCGAAGCACCTTGCTCTCGAGTGCGACATCATCTTCACCATGGTCGGCTATCCCAGCGATGTCGAAGAGATTTATTTCGGCTCCGAAGGGCTCATCGAAAATGCGCGTCCCGGCGTAGTGCTCGTCGACATGACCACATCGAAGCCTGATCTCGCGGTGCGCATCTACACTGAAGCGAAGGCGCGCGGCATCGGCGCCCTCGACGCGCCAGTTTCGGGGGGTGATATCGGCGCGAAAAACGCTACGCTGAGCATCATGGCCGGCGGAGACGCGGACGTGTTCGAGCGAGCAAAACTGCTTCTGGAGGTGATGGGAAAAACCGTAGTGCTGCAGGGCGGCGCGGGCGCGGGCCAGCACACGAAGATGGCCAATCAGATCGCCATAGCGGGCAGCCTTCTCGGAACCACCGAGGCCATCACCTACGCGAAGCATTCAGGCCTCGACCCGCACCGCATACTCCTTTCGATCGCGAATGGCGCCGCGCAGAGCTGGCAACTCACGAACAACGCACCCCGCATGCTCAGCGGCAACTTCGATCCTGGATTTTATATCAAGCACTATCTCAAAGATCTGCGCATTGCCCTAGAAGCGGCGCGTGAAATGAAGATAGAGCTTCCGATGCTCGCGCTCGCCGAACGGCTCTATGCGAAAATGATCGCGGAAGGCATGGGAGAGCTCGGAACGCACGCGATTTATATACTCTATGAGCGCGGGCTTGTCTGATCGGTATCAGCTAACGCGGCAAAAAAATTAACAAAATATGTTTCGCGGCCGATATTCTATAGTAGAAAGGCAGCGATACTGAATTATGGCTCAAAGTGTACAGGAGATATTGACGCACATCGCCCAACCCGAGGAGTTGTGGCGTCATATCTTCGACACCGAACAGGCTGGCATTGTCATCAGCGTCAACTCCATTATCAGAGAGTTGAATCGCACTGCCATGGAGATGATTGGCGCGCGCTCCTGCGCGGACGTCATTGACAGACCATTTTTTGAGACAATTTTATTTCCCGAGTACATTCAACGCGCGAAAGAGCGCGAGTTGAGCCTTCGAGGCGGAAAGTCATCTCTGCCACCTGTTGAGATCCGGATCAAGCGGCTCGACGGCGGCTCGATCGATGCCCTCATATCGGCAACATCCTGGGTTCATGAACACGATACGATCATCGAATCGATGCTCATCGATATCACGCCGCTTAAACAGCGCGAGCGCCTGCTCGAAGCCGTCTCGAAACTGATGGAGATCGCGGAGAGGGAGAATCTATCGACGAACATGTCCGCCGCGGTTTTGCACGCGCTCGTCGCGATGCACACCCTCTACGCGGATCAACACAACTGCGGGTATATCAGTTTTGATCGGCAGGAAAGTCCATTTTTAAATGTCGATAGCGCGGTTCGTTCATCGTCGGGGGAGCTTTTATTATCCTACGAACCGCTCGAAGATAAGTGCAGAACCTGGCTCTGCACTCGAGCGAAGGCCGTCAGCCACTGCGAATCCTGCAAGGGAAAGCTCTACAAAATTCCGTTCGAATCGGGCGACCATCGAATGGTGCTATTGGCTCCGTTTTTCTATGCGGATCAGCTTGAAGGATGCTTTTTTTGGATTTTCCCGCACGTGGTGGAGCTAAAACCGTTCCAGGATGATGACGCGCGTCGCCAGGCATTCATTGTCGCGGCTTCCACCGCAATGACGAATTTCCTGATACGCCTCGACAATCAGCACAAGAGCTCAGACTTGGCCATTCTGCACAGGGCTGCGATAGAAATCGGAAAAATGGGCGACCTCCAGCGGATCGCGGAATCCGCGCTCGAGATACTCGAGAAGGAAAAATCGTGGGTGCCCTCGGTTATCCGATTTCGATCCCGCACCAGTGGAATGCTCGAAACCGTCGCGTATCGAGGTCTCCCCGACATACCGCACCAGGAAAACGACCGAAGGATGCGCCAGCTCAACAGGATCATCAATCGATCGGGAAAGGGAATGGTCGGCGAAGTCATCAAGACAGGCGCTCCAATCCGCTCGCTCGACCTCTCATCCGATCCTCGCTATGTGGAGACCTACCCCAGCATTCGATACGGCATCTATACGCCCATTATCATTGAGGGACAAACGGAGGGAGCGATTGGCGTCGAGAGCGCCTTGTACGCCTTCACCGAGAGCGATCTTCAATTGCTGTCATCGATCGGCGAAATCGTCGGTATGGCGGTAAAATCCGTGCGCCTCATTGAAGTGCTGCGAGAGCGTGTAAGCTGGCTTGAGGTGCTCCACAAGATCAACCAGCAGATCGGCATCGAGGCCAAGCCCGAAGATCTCTATCAGATTCTTGTGGACAGGGCTGTTGAGGCGACAAAGGCTGAAGCGGCGGCGATGTTGATTTTCAATCCTTCCAACTCCATGCTTGAATTGCGCGCTTCCTGCGGATGGCTCAGTGAAGTTTTCCGCGAGCCCTTGGGAAAAACAGAGGGAATTTCTGGAAAAATTTTCACGACAGGCGCTACACATCTCTCTCCAGTTCTTCGGCGCGATCCGATTCTCGCGGCGCGAAATCGTTCCCTCGTTCCGCCAGGGAAAGCGAATATCGGCGTACCGGTCATCGCGGAGGGAAATATCATCGGAGTATTCCACATAACGTTAAAGGCTCCTGTCTCGTTTAACAGAGAATTCATCGAGCTTGTCGAGATATTCGGCTCGTACGCGGGCATTATCATCGGACGCATGCAGCGTATCGACGCGCTGCGGAATACCGAGCGCCGCCTCCAAACAGCCTACGACGAGACGCTCGAGGGCTGGGCGCGGGCGATCGGCATTAGAGATGATGAAACGCTGATGCATACCGAGAGGGTGGTAAAAATAGCCGCAGCGCTCGGCGTGTCGCTTGGCCTGAGCGAGGGCGAGCTGGAGAATTTGCGTCGAGGTGCGCTGCTGCACGATGTGGGTAAAATTGGCATTCCAGACTATATCCTTCTTAAGCCCGGAGCTTTGAACGAAGAAGAGCGTAATATCATGAAAACCCACGCTTCATTCGGATATGAGCTGTTGAAGCCGATCAAGTACCTCGAGGAAGCTCTCGTGGTGCCGTACTGCCACCATGAGCACTGGGATGGCGAGGGGTATCCCCGCCAGCTCAAAGGTGAAGAAATTCCGCTTCTGGCGCGTATTTTCGCCATCGCCGACGTCTACGACGCAATGACGAGCAATCGGCCGTATCGTTCAGCGCGAACTCGATCTGAGGCGCTCGAGTACATCCGAAGTCAATCTGGGAAGCACTTCGATCCGCGCGTGGCGGAAGCTTTTCTGAACATTATCGATACGATCGAGTGATTTTGGAGACACGTGGCGACTAAAGCTGGCGGCCTGTCTTCAGCTTTTCCTCGAAACGCTCGAGTTCCTTCTTTGAGAGGCGCGAGGATGACGCGGGCTGCGAGTCCTGTGGCGCGGCCGAAGTGGCTGGCGCAAGCTCGGTGCCGATGGCCAACCTGCGGCGGATCTCTTCTATTTCTGGGCCGGAGAAGCGGACTCCCTGAAGGGTGTGCCGTTCGAAGCTCTCTGTGGCGGCAGGCGCCACTGTCCGCGTGAGTTCGAGTATCGTCGAGGCGTATTCGCGGATCTCGCGCTGGGCATGCGTGTCGAGCCTCAGCATCAAAAATCTAAAGAGATTGTGAAGGTCGATCTGCCAGTACCACTCGGTGTAGAGCGAGAGCGGCAGCGCGATTCGCGAGATTTCACGCGCCAAGCCGAGGTCGATGAGCTCTTTGTAGCGATCGTACGATGCTTTGGAACCCTCTGCCAGAATCTCTTGGATCTGCGTGGCGGTTCGATCGTCGAAGGGGGTCGAGGCTCGGCCCTGTTTGTTGTCGTCGCTCTGAGGGGCGAGCGCATCGGGAGCGGGCATGAAAAATTCGTCGCGCATCACCGAGTAGCGGCCCGAAATTTCGTTGACCCGCGCGGTGCGGTGGCGAATCCATTGGCGCGCCACGAAGATGGGGAGTTTAATGTGGAAGGTGAGCACGACTTGCTCGAAGGGGCTCGTGTGTTCGTGGCGAAGAAGGTAGTCGATAAGGGCCGCGTCCTCGCGGTAGCTCTTGGTGCCTTCGCCGTAGGAGACACGCGCGGCCTGCACAATGCGCTGGTCGCCGCCGAGATAGTCGACAAGTCGGATAAAACCGCGGTCGAGCACTTTGAATTCTTTGTCGAGAATCGCTTCCGCTTCGGGAACAATGCAGTGCGCCATGGGAGGATTCTAGCAGAAAAGCGCTGCTCGCGCAGTATGCGGACTCCCGAATTTCCGACACCCATGATAGGATACGGTGAATGAATCGCGATATTGAGATCAGTTACCAGAGATTACCAGGCGGACCGCTCACCATTTTTTTTCGCGCCTTCGTGCCGATTCAGTGCGATGCTCCGCTTCTCGAACTGGGCGAATTTGAAATTCGCGAGCTCTGCGACGCGCTCGGCGACGAGTGCCGAAGAGCGGAGACCGTGTCAGGAGTACGCGCCACTGAATTGTCCAAGGCGAAATCGCGCTTTGTGCTGGTGAACGGCTGGCAGTCGTGGTCGTTCGCTGGGGAACTCGCGGGCGGCGAGCGGCCGCGCCGCGCCTGTATCAAGCGCGACCTCAACTTGTTCTCCGACCACCCCGCCGAGGCGGAACTGCGCGGACAGGCGCGGCGCTTCGGCCACCGCCACGACCATATTTCACACTTCATGCTCGGGCTGCGGGCTGGCGAGCTTCGCCTCGTGCTCGCGTCGGATAATGTCGCCGCGCAGCCACGCGCCTGGGGTGCCGCTACCCAAAATGCCGCCGGCCCGCAGGTCGCGGCTACTGTCGCCTCTCGGCGCGATGCCGGGGCAGCCGATTCCATCGCGGCTCGCCTTCCGCCCTTTGTCGAGGGCCGCTCGCCGCAGCCTGCGGCCACGCGCCTTCCACCCCTCAGTTTTCTCGTGCGCGATAACAAAGTGCGCGTGTTCGCCTACGCCGAAGGTGGCCGCTTCGATCTTGGCGAGGTGATCGCGAGGATCACCGTCCTCATCGCGCCGGATTATTTTTCGCTCAAGGACAGGCTCGCCTCGCTCTGGGACGCCCGCGCGCGGTTCGACGACCTTCATTGGCTCGCGGCGCTACCACAAGGCGTAAAGAGCATCGGCGGTT
>JAKALZ010000152.1 GCA_021813065.1 bacterium | reverse complement strand
ATCCGCTCTTGACTGTGATCGACTCGATTCAGACCGTGCACTCGCCCGAGGCGGGAGCTGTCCCCGGCACTCCGAATCAGATCAAATTCTGTACGCAGGAATTCGTCGAGTGGGCGAAGAGTCACGACTCGATCGTGGTGCTCGTGGCGCATGTGACCAAGGATGGTATGATCGCGGGGCCGAAAGCCGCCGAACACTTGGTTGACGCCGTGGTGAGCTTTGAGCAGGCGGAGAATGCGCTCCGCGTGTTGCGGACCTCGAAGAACCGTTTCGGTTCGTCTGACGAACTCGGTTTTTTTATGATGGCTGAAGCGGGGCTCGCCGAACTCCCCGATCCATCGGGAATTTTTATGGTGCGGCGCGAAGGGCCAATGCCCGCCGGCGTTGCGGTGGCGATTGTGCACGAGGGCTCGCGCATCATTCTCGCCGAGGTGCAAGCGCTCACGATTCCTTCGAAATCGGGCATTATGCGCGTCTATTCCGACCGCATCGATCCACTGCGCGTGTCGCGCATCGCGGCGGTGCTTGAAAAGCAGACACGCCTCGATTTTTCAAGTCAAGAGCTCTATGTAAATGTCGCGGGTGGCTTGCGGCTCACGGAGCCGGCGGTGGATTTACCGCTCGCGTGCGCGCTCTACTCGGCGCGCACCGGTCAGCCTCTGCCCGATGGCGCCGCGCTCGCCGGGGAACTCTCGCTGGCGGGTGAAATCCGCCCAGTCCGCTCAATGGAGCGGCGCGCGAAGGCTGCCGCGCAGTTGGGGTTCACGCGTGTCATTGGTCCACGCGGCGCGCTCCCGGGAGAAGAAGCGAGAAAGGGCGGCGACGCGCGCATACGCGCAAGCGCCAGCGCTGGCATCGTCGATGCGTCATTGCGTCAGGCTCACTCCACAACAGCCTCGCGCGGGCTCAGCGTAGCCTCAATCAAGGAAGCGCTTCGGATTCTTTGGGCTCAGGAGCAAACAACATGAATTTTATCCATAACAGGAATCGAATCGCCGGAATGGCGGTTTCACTGCTCGCGCTCAAGGCAAAGAAAAACTCCGCTTGTGGCGCATATCCAGACCTTGAGGAGCTCAGCAGGCTCGCGAAGCGTTGCGGGCTCGAGCTCATTCAGCTGCTGCCTCTGAACGACACGGGGGATGGCAGCTCGCCCTATTCAGCGCTGAGCGCGTTCGCCTTGAATCCTATCTACATCTCTCTCTCTGATACGCCGGATACTATGGCTGCCCTTGGTTTGCCGTTCGAAGAGGGCACGGCAAAGGCTCTTGTCCGCGCCGCCAATGCCATCGACAGAAAGTATGGGGGCGAAGCGCGGGTTCCCTACGAATCGATTCTTCGCGCCAAGATCGACGCGCTGAGGGCAGCGTGGGGCGAGAACCGCGAGATTTGCGCGCCGCTCGCCGAGGCTTTCGCCGCCGAACAGCGCTGGGCAAAGCCATATGCGTGCTTCATCGCGCTCAAGGCGAAATTCGGCGGAGCTCCCTGGTGGGAGTGGAGCGAGTGGCGGGATATCCAATCCGAGCGCATCGACGAACTCTGGTTCAACACCGAATTTGCCGAAGAAGCGCGCTTCCGCCTCTGGCTTCAAGTTGTCGCGCGCGAGCAGTTGCGTGCCGCGGCCGAAAGAGTGCGCGATCTCGGCGTCGACATCATGGGCGACATTCCCATCCTGCTCGCGCGCGATTCGGCGGATGTCTGGCACCGACGCGACATCTTCATTCTCGACCGGCAAGCTGGCGCGCCGCCCGACATGTACTCTCCTCGGGGGCAAAACTGGGGTTTTCCTCTCTACAACTGGGATGCGCTCCGCGCGGGCGACTACGACTTCTGGCGCCAAAGGCTCGCCTACGCCGATCAGTTCTACACATCGTACCGCATCGACCACGTGCTCGGATTCTTCAGGATCTGGGCGATCGACGGCCAGGAGAGCGACGCGTATCTTGGCGTCTTCGAGCCCTCTGCGCGCATGAGCGGTGGCGAGCTGGCAGCTCTCGGTTTCTCGAATGAGCGCATCGCGTGGCTCTCGAAACCGCACATCCCAGAGTGGAAAATTCAGGCCGCTGAGCGCGCGTGCAGCGCGCGCGTCGCCGATCGCGGCGCGGCCTTTTCGCGGCGTCTCGACGATTTCCGCGCCACCTGCTTCGAGCGAATTAATTCTGAACCGCTCTTTCTTTTCAGCGCGAACATCCGAGGCAGCGCCGACATCTACGCTGAGGCGGCCAGTCTCCGCGCCGAATTTCCAGAAGCTGGCGAGAGCATCGACGCCTACGCCCGCGCGATGGCCGACTGGTGGATCGACCGCGCCCTCTATGAAACCGCGCCGGATGCGTATGTCCTTCAGTGGACGTATCGCGACACGACAAGCTGGAAGAGCCTCTCAGCCCAAGAGCAGGTTGCGCTCGCGGCCAAAGCGGACGAGATGAGCGCCGCCTCGGTCGATATCTGGGAATCGCGCGGGCGCGAACTCCTCTCGATGCTCATCTCCGCAACCGATATGCAGCCTTTTGCCGAAGACCTCGGCGCGGTACCAGCCTGTGTGCCCAAAGTTCTGCGCGAGCTCGAGATTCCCGGCTTGCGCGTGCTGCGATGGGAGCGCGATTGGGCTAAACCAGGACAGCCCTACATTTCTCTTGATCAGTATGAGCCGCTCTCGGTTGCCTGCAGTTCGGTGCACGATTCGACAAACATCCGCCAGTGGTGGGAAGAAGAGGCCGATCGCGCGCAACTGTGGAGCATATTCCTCGCGATTGCCGAGCGCGATTCGGCGATGCGCGATGCGCTAGGCGGACTTGAGGAGGCACCGGCCGTGCTCACGGAGCGTGCGGCGGTGGCCCTCGTGCGCGCGGTCGCGCTCTCGTCTTCAGTAGTCGCTGTATATCCTCTGCAAGATCTGCTCGCCTGCGATTCGGCGTTCCGCGAAGCTGATCCGCGCGCGGAGCGAATCAACATTCCGGGTACTACCCTCGATACCAATTGGAAGTATAAAATGCCAATCGATATTCCTACTCTCGCGAGAGACGCGCGCTTTTGCGCAACCATTTCTACCGCGACAGCCCGTGGAGCCACAATTTGAGCCATTCTTCTCCCGATATGCGTCAGGTCGCTCGTACGACCTTCAAGAGAACAATCGATACCGCGTGGTTTCTCATCAAGATCATGGTGCCGGTCAGTCTCGCGGTTGAGCTTCTCGGTTGGAGCGGACTTCTGCAAAAAATCGCGCTCGTCATGGCTCCGCTCATGAAAATCCTCGGTTTGCCGGGTGAAGCCACGCTCGTCTACATCTCGGGCGCCCTGCTGAACAATTATTCGGCCATCGCCGTGATGAGCTCCATGAACCTCACTATCCACGACGCGACTATCCTCGCGTTCATGAGTCTTGTATCGCACAATCTCATCGTGGAGACGGCCGTGATGAAATCGATCGGTTCTTCCGCGGTAAAAATGGTGACGCTCCGAGTGGGGACGGCGATTATCGGCGGACTGCTCCTCAACCTCTTGCTGCCGGCATCCTTCCGCGAGATAAAGCTCTTCGCCTCAAGCTCAATAGCGCAGAGCGCCTTCTGGCCGCTTATGGCCTCGTGGGCGATTTCAACGCTCAAGCTCGTAGGCCGCATTATTCTCTATATTCTTGTGCTCATGTTCATTCAGACGCTTCTTGAGCAGTTCAACCTCATGGAGCGGCTTTCGCGCTGGCTTGGTTGGCTCATGCAAATCTTTGGGCTCGAACCTTCAATGAGTTTTCTGTGGATCGTGGCGAATGTTGTGGGTTATACCTATGGGGCGGGGATCATCAAGGCGGCGCGTGGCGATGGCCACATGACCGTGCAAGAGGGCGACCTTTTCAATCATCACGCGGCGATTACGCACTCGCTCTTTGAGGACACGGTGCTTTTCTCCGCCATTTCATTGCCGGTGATCTGGCTCCTTGTGCCGCGCATCATTTTTTCGATGCTCGCCGTGTGGGGTGAACGGGCGCGACGCACGCTGCTCAAGCGATCGCTGCGCGCGGGAATCGCTTAGTGACTGGCGAGGAAATGGAGTACATCCTCTTTGAATGGCATTTTTTCCAGCGGCCCTGTTCCTGTGCAGGTAATCGCTGCGGCAGCAGCGGCGAATCGAGCCGCGTATCGCGGTTGTGCGCCTTCAAGAATGGCTGAAAGGTAACCCGCGTCGAAGCTGTCGCCCGCGCCTACAGTATCTTGTACCGATACCGAAAAGGCAGGCACCGAGAAGGAGTCGCCATCCGCGTAGATCAGCGCGCCGCGCGATCCCCGCTTCACGATAATGGTGCGTACGAGAGGGAATTTCTTATGGATATCCGCAGGGCTCTCTCCCCATCCGAGGGCGCTCATCTCTTCGTCTGTAATCTCGAGAATGTCGATGCCGATTCCAATCGCGCTGGAAAATACCAATGAGGCCCTCTTTGCGGAGTTCCACATCGCGGCGCGGTAGTTGATATCGAAGGAAATCAGCCTGCCAGACGCTTGAAAAAGTTGCATGAGCTTTAAGCCTGCCGCGCGCGTCGAAGCGCTCATCCCAAGACTGATTCCTGAAAGGTGCAGCGCTGCGTATCCCTTAGCAAGATCTTCGGGAATTCGATCGACTGACAGCGCTGACGCCGCCGAACCCTTTCTGTAATAGGTAAAAAGGTGCTTTTTACCTTCAAAGGAAACAAAATAGAGGCCAGTTCTTCGACGCGCGTCCACGCTCACGAGAGATGTGTCGACACCATTGCGCTTCCAGAGCGTCAGGAATCCTCTTCCGAACGGCTCATCGCCCACCGCGGAAAAGTACGACACAGAGTGCCCGAGTCGCGCGACGCCAATGGCGAAATTGGAGGTATCTCCTCCCCATGTTTTAGTTATAGGTACATCATCGATGACGGAAGCTGCGTCTGTCGGATAGAATCCAACGAGCGGCTCTCCGAACGAAAGAAAATTCCGCATGTGCCCTCTCAGTGCTTACGTTTTCGCGTCAAGAGCTTCCGCACCGGTTCGTAGAGGAATGTTACGGCGAGGATTAACGCGAAGACTGCGGATATTGGCCTCGTGATGAATGGCAGGAAGCTATTATTGGTTTTGATGAGGCCGATTCGCAAGTTGTCCTCGATCATGGGGCCAAGTACAAGGCCCAGAATGAGCGGCGAGAGTGGCATTTCTACTTTTTCCATGAAGTAACCAATAATGCCTAAGATCA
>JAKALZ010000151.1 GCA_021813065.1 bacterium | reverse complement strand
CAGCGTGTCTCCCCGCCGTACCGTGTAGGATCGCTCGACGAGCATCGAGGGAAGCGGGGGAAGCGGAGTATCGCTCGCTGAAGGTGGTGTGGGGTCCGGTTCGAGCATCGCCATGAGGGCAGCCTGCGCTGAATCCTCGTTGGGAAGAGAGATTATTGGATGCACGTTGACGATGAGCGACGAGGCGAGGATGGCCGCGCCAGCGATCGAGGCGAGAATGAGCGCGAAGGCAATGGATCGCTTGGGGAGCCTAAATATAAGTCCAAGGTGAATTCGGGGGGTGGAGGCAACGGGGGCAACAGAGATTGTGGAAGCCGGGTGCGCGGCTAAATCTATCTCAACCGAGCTGGGTTGCGGCATGTCCGAGGTCGCGCGAGAGGGAGATGGGTTGATCTTTCTAAGTCTCGCGGGCGGAAAGAGCGGGGTCGTTACTTCAGGCTGGGTTTCTTTCTTTTTAAAGGGATTCGCTTTTTGCGTGTTGTCAGACAATTTTCGCAGGCGAGGGAGCTTGACTTGAAAACGTTGGCGCTTTCTCGGTTTGACCACGGACGTTTTTGCGCTCAAATTTTCTCCGGACATCACAGAGACGAGCGGTGTGGAGAATGCGTGTCGCTCTTTCAGTGCCATGTCGTCCGATTCATGCTGTGGATTCATCGCTTCTTTTGTATCGGCAGCTTCTGGCCGATAATTTACTTTAAGTCGTCGAAAAGAAGCGCACAAGGGAACAATTGAGGGATTTTGAATGGTAAAAAATGGAACATCGCGCTCAGCACGACGAGACGGTACTGTAATCACCATCGCGGCGGTTGTCGCTCTGGCTATTTTTGCGAGGATGTTTGTCGTCGATGCCGCGGTAGTGCAAGGAAAATCAATGCTTCCGCATTATAGAGGCGGGGAGGTTGTTGTCCTTGTGAAGGCAGCCTACGGCCTTCGGGGTTTCGCTGGCAGGTATGCGATACGCTGGGGGCAGCCTCGCGAGGGTGATGTGGTGGCCGCTGTGCGTCCCGACAATGGCGAACGCGTGATCAAGAGAATTGGTGAAATTCGTGGAGAAAAAGAGTCTCCGCTTTATTTTCTTGTGGGCGATAATGGTCTGGAATCGATCGATTCGCGAGATTTTGGGCCTCTTCCTCTCAACGATATCATCGGAAAAGTGTTCCCCCAGAGGTGAAGGATATGGAAAATCACGCGCAAACTCGATTCCAGCGAAGAATAGTCGTACTCTCCGTGGTGTTGGCGGCATTCGCGCTTATCGTATGCGTGCGGTATGGCCTTCTCGCGATACAAGGGCCTGATAAAAACGCGCTCACGACAAACGCGCCGGTGGAGCGGGGCACTATTTTCGATAGGAATGGGAAGCTCTTGGCTTTCGACATTCCAAAGTTCAATCTCGCGATCCGAAAGAACGAGGTCGATCCCTACAGCATTTCTGACGATATCGCGTTGGCCGCGCATACCCTCGGGGTGAGCACCGAAGAGCTTCAGCGAAAGATTCGCGATTCGAGTACGAATTTTGTGTATTTGGCAAAGCGGCTCGATGTCGATGCGGTGAAACCACTGCAAGAGAAGCTCGACAAGGGGCAGCTGTCTGGATTTGTTCTGGAAGAAATAAACGGGCGGATGTATCCCGAAGGGCGACTTGCGTCCCACCTGATCGGATTCACGGGAGAGGGCAATCACGGTCTTGAAGGAATCGAATATAAATACGACAAGGAACTCTCCGGGGCTCAGAGCGAAACCTCACGAGGCATCGCGTCGAGAGGTGAGGACATCTATCTGACCATCGATGCTCGACTTCAGTATTCGCTCGAGAATATTGCCCGACAGGCGATGGCGCTCAATAAGGCTGAATCGATGTTTATTATGGCGATGGATGTCAATAGCGGCGAGGTGCTCTCGTATGTCCAGATGCCTGACTTCGATCCAAATACTTTTGGCAGTTTTATGGAGTCCGAGCGAGAAGACCGCATGTCGGTGTACTCTTATGAGCCGGGCAGCGTCTTCAAAATTTTCTCGATGGCTTCCGTACTCGACGCTGGACTCATTACGCCGAAGACGACCTACAACTGCGATGGCGCATACCGGAGAACCTTGCCTTCCGGCGAAAAGATCATCATCAAGGATCTGCACTCCTACGGTATTCTCGATCTCGCGGGTGTTTTAGCGAAGAGCTCGAATGCTGGCGCGGGCTACGCTTCCGATAGAATGTCAGAAAAGGATTTCTATTCGCGCATTCTGAGTTTTGGGTTCGGAGAGAAAACCGGAATAGGATCTCCAGGAGAAAATCCTGGGAGCCTGCGCGATCCCGCCACGTGGTCGGCGCGCACAAAACCAACAGTCGCGATCGGGCAAGAAGTGCGCGTCACCGCGTTGCAGATGATCACCGCATCCTCAGCGATTGCGAATGGCGGAATACTTCTCAAGCCGGAAACGGTCGCTCGCATCGAAGATGGAAACGGCACCGCAATCTACACGCACGAGCCGACCGCGGTGCGAAGAGTCCTCTCGCAGGAGACTTCGAGGGCGATGATCACGGCGATGGAATCTGTGGCGAGCCTCGAGGGCACCGGCTGGCGCGCGAAAGTGCCCGATGTGTCGATGGCGGTAAAAACCGGCACCGCGCAGATGATCGATATGAAGACGCGCGCGTACTCAGACACCGACTACATCGCGAGCACGCTCGGAATTCTCCCTGCGGACAGTCCAAAGATCGCCATATATGTCGCGATTGTGAAGCCGAAGGGCGATTCGTATCTCGGCGGGCAGATCGCCGCGCCAGTGCTGCGCGACGCCGCCGAGGCGGCTATTAGCATTCTCGGAATGCCGCGCGGCAAGAGCCAGAGCGCGTCGCACGAGGGAGCGGTGACCATCTATGAGCCGACGCCAGCCGTTATCGGCGCGGTGATGCCGGATTTAACGGGCTTTTCCAAGCGACAGCTGTTGCCGCTTCTCCTGCGCACCGACCTCGATGTACGGCTCGAAGGCGATGGGTACGTGACCGCGCAGACGCCTCTGCCCGGTTCGACGATACAGTCTGGCGCAAGAATAGTGCTTCAGCTAGAATAGACGCCCAGACCACATTCTATCGAGGTGCACAACATGACAAGAGATCAGGCAGTGTCGCTGTGGAGGCAGTGGAACAGCGACGACTCGCTGTGGCGCCACGCCCTCTCTGTTGAGGCGGTTATGCGGCACTTTGCGCGAAAATACGGCGAAGACGAAGAGTACTGGGGTCTCGTCGGGCTCCTGCACGATATCGACTACCAGAAGTTTCCCGAAGAGCACCTGAAGCACGCGAGAGAGATCCTCGCGCCGGCGGGGTGCGGTGACGCGTTTATCCGCTCGGTCGAGAGCCATGGATGGGGCATCTGCAGCGAGATTGAGCCAGAAGCGGTGATGGAAAAGGTGCTCTTCGCGACCGATGAGCTTACTGGCCTCATCGCCGCGTGCGCGTACGTCCGTCCTTCGCGCAGCGTGCTCGACATGGAAGTGAAATCGGTGAAGAAGAAGTGGGGGAGCGCTGCCTTCGCGGCGGGCGTGCGGCGCGACATCATCGAGCATGGCGCCGAGATGCTCGGCATGCCCCTTGAGGAGCTCATTGGAGAAACAATTATGGCCCTGCGTGGCGCCGCTGACGATGTCGGCCTCAAGGGCAATCTCTAATTCTATATAATGGAAAGAAACAATGCTTGAGAAGATTTCAGAGACGTTTACCGATGTCTTTCGAACGATTAGCGGCAAATCCTCGATCTCGGAGAAGAATGTCGACGAGGCTTTGGAGCGCATCAAGATCGCCCTCCTTGAGGCCGATGTCAATGTCCGAGTCGTACGGCGCTTCATCAACGGCGCGCTCGAAGAGGCCAAGGGCGAGAAGGTCCTCCGCTCCGTAACGCCCGGGCAGCAGTTCATCAAAATAGTCTTCGACCGGATGGTCGCGCTCCTTGGTGATGAGCGCCAGGACCTCGCGCTCAGGGGAACCGACACGCAGAGCGTCATTCTCCTTCTGGGTCTCCAGGGCTCCGGCAAAACGACCACCGCGGCAAAGCTCGCGGCGATGCTCACGAAGAAGGGCCGCAAAGTCCTCCTCGCCGCCTGTGACCTCGTGCGGCCGGCGGCCATCGAACAGCTCGCCGTATTGGCGGGGCAGGTGGGCGTAGACATGTACCGTGAGGACACGAAAGACGCCGTGCAGGTCGCGCGAAACGCGCTGGCGCGCGCAAAGCGCGAGGGACACGATGTCGTCATCGTCGATACCGCGGGACGGCTTCAGATCGACGAGCCGCTGATGCAGGAGCTTTCGCGCATTCGCGACGCCGTCTCACCCGTGGAGAGCCTCCTCGTGGCGGACGCGATGACGGGCCAATCGGCGGTCGATATCGCCAAGGCTTTCGATGAGAAGATCGGGCTCACCGGCGCCATCCTCACCAAGTTCGATTCCGACACGCGAGGCGGCGCGGCGCTCTCGCTTAAGTCCATCACAGGGAAGGCGATAAAGTTCATCGGTGTGAGCGAGCGGATGGAGGGCCTCGAGCCATTCTACCCCGACCGAATCGCGAACCGCATCCTCGGCATGGGCGACGTCGTCTCGCTCGTCGAGAAGGCGCAAGAGGTCTACGACCAGAAGGAAGCCCTCGAGCTCGAGCGCAAGCTGAGCCAGGAGTCCTTCAACCTCGAGGATTATCTTGACCAAATCCGCAAAGTAAAGAAAATGGGCTCGGTAAAGTCCATGCTCGAAATGATCCCTGGCCTCGCTGGCCAGGTTGACGAAGATCGCATCGATCTCGAAGAGATGAAGTACGAGGAAGCCATCCTCCTCTCGATGACCAGGAAGGAGCGTCAGAACCACCTCATCATCGGCCCCACACGCCGATCGCGCATCGCGAAGGGCTCGGGCACCTCGGTGGCTGAAGTGAATCGGCTCATCAAGAAGTTCGAAAAGAGCCGGCTCATGATGAAGAAGATGGTGCGGAACAAGGGCGCGATGGCGAAAATGTTCGGAGCCGGGGGAAAATAGCGCGTGTAAAACGCGAGGCGCGCACCACTTTACACGCGCCGCGCTTTTCCGCTATAGTGCATCGACTAAATTATTTGGAGACTACTATGTCGAGAGTATGTGAAGTTTGCGGCAAAGGGACCCTTTTCGGAAATAACGTTTCTCACGCGAAGAATCGCACGCGCAGAACCTGGTATCCCAATCTCATTTC
>JAKALZ010000150.1 GCA_021813065.1 bacterium | reverse complement strand
GCTTACACAGACTTCTTTTTCGGTCGGCAAGACGCCTTCAGGTGCGTGGTGCAGAACAATGTAGATGAGAGTTTCATTCCCGCCTATCCTGGTACGAGTTTCCTGCCCATGGCAATCCAGAACATCGACGTTGCCTGCGACACGATCGATCCATCTAAGGGCGATAGCGCGACAATAATTATTCTCAAGTATTCGGACCTGAAGGTAGAGAAAGCGGATGTCTCGAAGCCGCTTGGGCTGAAGTAGGAGCAGGGTACGATATACCATGAACGATAGTCCAAAGACAAGGGTCACGCTGTATCTCATCGTGACATTCGCGCTCAGCGCGGTTTTCTATGCCCTCATTATCGCTCGGGGGATGGGCATCGGACTCGGCGGACGCGGCGCCGCGGGAATAAAGTACCTCGTCGCCTCCTATCTGCTGCCGATCGCGGCTGGGCTTGTCGTGTATGGCGCGGTGTGGCTCATAGGGCTCGGTGGTTTCAGTCCAGAGCGGTTCATGGGATATCCAGCCGGCGCCGCTGTGGTACGCGACAATCATGTTCACGCTCGATGTATTCGCGATTTCGTTCGTGCTCGCCTGGCTCAGGCTGCGCTCGGGGAGCGTCTGGCCAGCTGTCGTGTTCCACGCGAGTCACAATCTCGTCATTCAGAGAGTGTTCGATGGGCTGACCACCGACCGCGGGCCTACCGCGTTCATTACGGGCGAGTTTGGGATCGGGTTAGTGGTGGTGTATGGAGCTGTGGCGCTCTGGTGCTGGCGGCATCGAGGCAATCTCACGGCTATTAGGGACGCTCAGATCCTTCGAGATGTTCCGTGAGAGCCGCGAGATACTTCTCGGGCGCCTCGAGGTGGTGCTGGTGCGCGGCGTTTTCAAACACAGCGATTTTCGCGCCAGGCACTCTCGCCACGTACCCCTTGATGCTCTCGGGGCGCGCTTCGTCGTAGCGCCCGCAAGTGAAGAGCACGGGGATGCGCAAGGTATCCAGCACCGGCGCGCAGTCCTCGCCGAGGAGGTTCCCCGCGCAGGTGAATTCGCTCGGGCCCCACATGCCCATGTAGACATCCATTCCGAGGCCGTCTATTGACCGCGTCAGACATTCGGGCCAGGGGTCGAGCCTGCAGAGGTGGAGGGCGTAGTACTCGGCCATCGCGCGCTGGTAGCCATCAGAGGAGAAATCGCCCGAAGCTTCGGCGCGGTTCACCGCGTCGCGAAGCTCTGGCGAAAGCTCCTCGAGATAGGCGCGCTGGTCGCGCATCCAGTCCGAGACGCTGACGAGGGGCCCCGACAGCGTGAGCGACGCGAGCCGTTCCTGCCCCGCGCCGTCGGCAGCGTGTCGCCTGACCCAGAGGAGCGCAAGCATTCCTCCCCAAGATTGGCCGAGGAGGTGGAGTCGCTCGATATTGAGGTGATCGAGGAGCGCGTCGAGCTCGTGGACTGAGCGCGCCGCGTTCCAGAGCGAGGTGTCGCTCGGGCGATCCGAGCGGCCGCAGCCGAGCTGGTCGTAGACCAGTACGGGCCGCCCGCCCGCCGCGATCGCCTCGGCGACGGGTTCGAGGTAGTCGTGAGGCGCGCCGGGACCTCCGTGGAGCATTACGAGGGGCAAGGCGACGACGGGCGAAGGCGCACCCGCCGCGCATTCAGATTGCCTGCTCGCGTCGACCTCGTCCGCGCCATTCGCGCCATCTACCCCGAGGGGCCTGTACAATCTGTACCAGACATTGCCGCCAGAAACCGGGCAGAATCCCTCGATACGCGAAAACCGTGAACTGACCATCATCTTTTCAACCTTCTATTCCCGAGGCACAGGTTCAAAAGTCACACGAATCTGATCACCAGGCTCGCCGTACAGCGCGAGCCAGCCCTCGGGCGCGCTCAACATCGCCCCATTGGGTTTCGCCGAAGCCACCTGCGTAAAATTGGCGCCGTAGAGCGCCCAGGCGGTACCGCCCATCACGCTGAGCCTCGCGCTCGCGGGCACCTTGACCCACTCGGTCCAGCCCTCCGGACCGATCGCGATAACCGCGCCCTGAGGAGGAAGCGTCGGCACTGACTCAAGCGGCCTGAACAGTGTACTGGTCGTTCGAAGAAGCTCGTATCCCTGATGCGGCAGAATCTCGAGATCGTAGAGATCGCGCCCCAAAAGCTGCGGAATTTGAATGAAAAAGTTTGATCGAGCGGCATCGACTGGCAGCGTGGTAGCTGTTCCGTCGGTATTCGTCGAGAAAATATAGCCCTCAGCGCCAACGGCGGTAGTCAGCGTGAAACGAGGGTCGCTCATGGGGCTGGTGTACTCTTCGAAGGGCGAATAGTTAACCGCAAGCCACACGGAGCCAACTCGTTTCTTCCACGCATCGGGCATCGGCGCGGCGGGAGAGAGTTTTTGCGCGAGTACCTGCGTATTGAAGTAGAGACCATTCGACTCGTACGCGCGGATCGCGAGGTACGCCCGACCATCGCCTTCGACGTACTTGATGGCCGACCCGATTCTCTCGCCCGTGGTGTTCGCGAACCACCCGTCGTCGGTGTAGCTGAGCCCAGAGATCATGGGTTTCCATTCGCCGCCAATGAGCGTTTCGAGATTGAACTTGCCCTCGACATCGCCATTCAGTCGAAAGACGCTCGAGTACGAGACATACACACCAGGAGCCGCCGCACGCAGATCGGCGGGGACTGGCGTGGCGCGCACTTCAGTTGGGATGATCGAATGCGGAACCGAGTCGATGCGCCCAGACTCCACGAGCGCCTTCCAAAGCGCGCGTTCCGCGATCGACGAGGCAACACCAGAATTAATCCCCGATGAGCCGATGACCACCGCGGCAAGATCCGCGTCCGGAAGCACGATGAGCGAGCATCCGTAGGAGCTCGTGTCGCCGCCCTTCTCCCAACCCCGCTGGCCCGCGATCGCCATTCCTTCCTGACTGATCGTGTCCCAACCGAGCCCGTAGCGGAAATAGCGCGGCGCGCTGCCGAGCGGATTGAATTTTGTCGAGTTTCTGTCTTCTCCCATCGCGGCAACCGCTGCGGGCGAAAGGATGCGCACGCCGTTGAAGCTCCCTTTGCTGAGCAGCATCGCGGCGAAGCGCGCCATGTCTTGCGCGGTGGAGCAGACCGCACCCGTCGCGTCGAGGGGGAGATACTCCTGGGCTAACGCCACGCCGCTCCTGTAATTTCTCGCGAAACTACCCTCGGGCAACTGATGATCGAGGAAACTGCTGTGGCTCATCCCAAGCGGCTCGAATATCTCCTGACGCACGAAATCGCGATAGGTCACGCCGGTGCGAGCCTTTATGAGAAGCTCGAGGAGGGTGAAACCGTCGTTCGTGTAGGTGGAGTAGCAACCCGGCGCGTGCACCAGACGCTCGTGCGCGAGCGCTTCGAGCACCTGCTCAGGGTATGCGCGATTCACCGATGGGTCGCGGACCATGGAACCTCGGTAATCGGAGCCAGGCAGCCCCGCCGAGTGGTCGAGCAGCATGCGCACCGTGATTTTCTCATATCCGGGGCTCGCCATTTTAAACTGAGGAAGGTACTTCACGAGAGGCTCGTCGAGCGAAACGAGTCCCCGGTCCACCAGAATCATCGTCGCGGCCGCGGCGATGGTCTTGCTCGTCGATCCTATG
Source organism: bacterium (assembly GCA_021813065.1). Lineage (GTDB taxonomy): Bacteria > Spirochaetota > Spirochaetia > Treponematales > Rectinemataceae > Rectinema. The sequence continues at coordinate 1,579 of JAKALZ010000150.1, read as the reverse complement.
CCGAACATCGTCTCTGGCGTCGGCGCCGCCTGGGTCTGCCTATCCGCCAACCCGAACTGCCCCTGCCAGAATGCCCCATGCGCATTCCCCACCGCCACCGTCACCGACGCGGCGCCTGTTCCCTCGAGCGACTGAATGGCCGCCTGCGTGGCCACCTTCCCGATCGCCGCGATCTGGTCGGCGGACAGCGTCTGCACAAAGGCCTGCCCGGCGCCCTTTTTCCCGTAGGTTACGAGCATGAAGCGGAGCTCTTCTCTACCTTCCGCCCCGGCAACAACGCGCAACGCGGTCCCACCAAAGCGTCCGAGCCCGCGCACCACCGCTAGAGTGTCTGACATTGGCTCCAGCACGAGCGCCTTTTCGGAGTCTCTCAAAATCAGCATGCCATCTGATTCGCTCAGATTGAGCATTGGCGGTTCGCCTATTACCACGCTGATATCATTGGGGTCGGAATTGAGACTGATCCAGGAGCCTTCGCGAGCTCGCCACAAATCGGAGATTGGCTTCGGCATGTAGCGTTCGCCAAAAATCGCCTCAGCAGGCCCCTTGTGCACTACAAAGATGAAACTGCCATTCGCTTCCTTGAATTCGTAGGCAAGGGGCGAGTCGGCGGCGATTCTGAATAATCCGTCGGACCAGAGCGAGAGTGTGTCCTGATCTTTCAAGGTGTCGCTCGCGTCCAAGAGGCCAGTGTGCCACGCAAGACCACCTTCATTTGGCGTGAACGCTTCGTAGCAACCCCGATCGTCGCTTACGTACACGCCGGCCATATTCTTCAGCATACCTTCGGGAAGCGCGACGCGCGTGGGCGCCGCGGCCGTGGGCTCAGCGGGCGCGATCATACCGAACTTCAGCTTGAGCGCCGAGCCGAGTGCCGCTTTGGCAACCTGCTCTACTACCGCGGCGCTTGTCGTCGAGTTCGCAACGACGAAGACCCCGAGGTTCTGGTTCGGCAGGACCTCCAGATGGCTGTGGAACGCGAGCGTGGCACCATTGTGCCAGAAGAGCGGCCCCGCCCACGCGAGCGACGCGTCGCTCAGAATGAAGGAGAGCCCCTGATCGATGCCGATGTCGAGCGGGTTGCCCGGATACTGCTTCGTGAGCATTGCCGCAAGCGTCTCTGGTCGTATGATTCGTGTTCCATCGATGCTTCCCTTTCCGATCAGCATTCTGAGGTAGCGGCTCATCTCGTTCGCGCTTGCGACGATCGAGCCGGAAGCCGGGACATTGATGTAGGTCATGGGCAATTCTTTGCCTTCGTCGTAGGGTTTTGAGAGGCGAGCCAGCAAGGCTGGATTTGTTTTAAAATACGATGCGGGCGCCATACCCAGCGAATCGAGGAACTTCTGGGAGTAACTCACAAAATCCTCGCCAGACGCTGCCTCGATCACATTCTGGAGCAGTGAGACCGCGGTGTTCGAGTATGCCCAGCGGTAGCCAGGCGGGTACGTGGCGCTGTCTTCCGCGAGCCACGCGAGGAGGCGCGCGTTGAAGTCGGGCTCCTGCACTGTCGCGAAGGCGCCATCTAAGAGATCACCAGGAATTCCAGCGTGGTGCGCCATCATGTCGCGCACGGTGA
>JAKALZ010000149.1 GCA_021813065.1 bacterium | reverse complement strand
CGGTTTCCCGCCAACAGCCCGTTGCGGCGCGGTCGCGGTGTACGCAAGGGAAGGTGAAGCTCCGCTCGATGGCATATTCTACGCCGAAAGTGAAAAGAGCGGGGCGATGGGCAGCTCGAAATTGAGTGCGCTCGCGCAGGAATTGGTTGATGCGGGAATATGGAAGCTCGATGTCCCGCTCACCTGGGACGGCGCGCTGCACTGGAAACCATCAACTTCAAAATCTCTGGTGAGGTTAGAGTTGGAGCGTAACGGGATTGCCGCGTGGGGAGTTTCCGAGAGTGGCGGCCAAAGCCCAGGGGTTGTGGCTAAATCAGATCCTTGAACAGTTTTTCGATTTCATGGCGGGGCATCGCGCCGACTTTTTGGCGCGCGACCTGTCCGCCCTGGAAAACAATGAGGGTCGGGATCGAGATGATGCCGTACTGCGATGCGATGTCGCTCTCGTCGTCGACATTGAGTTTGCCAACTTTGATCTTATCTCTATACGCTTCCGCGAGTTGTGCGACACTCGGACCTATCATCTTGCAGGGCATGCACCATTCAGCCCAAAAGTCGACGAGCACTGGGACAGTCGACTCTAGCACTTCTTTCTTGAAATTCTCGGCGGTAAGGGTAATTTCGGCGCTCATGGGTATAGACGCTCCTTGAATCGTGAAATGGCGGCACAATCGTGTTCAGCAGAGTTTCCTCACCTGAATTGCAATAGAGTATACATCCCAAGTCGCGATGGCGTCAAATGGGAACAGCGGTTCCTTAAGAAGTCACGGCGCTTCTCGCGCTCGTGAGCGCTAGCCGAAAATAGTATTATATGCGATGATTCGCGGCGTTTTTATATGAGTATCAAACATCAGGCGCTTAGACAGCTTTCCGCTCCCCTTCGGCTCTTTGGTCCTTGGAACTTCTACCGTGAGTCCCTTGCGCTCGCGATTCCCGTCATGCTCCAGAGTCTCATCACAGGCCTTGTGTCGCTCGTGGACAATTTCATGGTGGCTGGATTAGGCGACGCCAAGATGGCGGGCGTGAACATCGCTAACCAGATCAACTTTGTCTTTATGGTGATTATCACTGTAGTCTCGATGGCGGGTGGAATTTTCCTTTCGCAGCACAGGGGAGCGAAAAACACTGAGGGCATGGTGCAGTCCTTCCGCTTCAAGCTTGTGATGGGATCGATTGCCTCGATGCTCTATTTCGCGCTTTGCCAGCTCGCCCCGGAGTCGCTGCTTTCTCTCATGGTGGCGCACGATACGCAGGGTGCGGCAATTGTCGCCGAGGGCGCGCGCTATATGCGGGCGGTCTCGTTCTCGTTCATCCCCATGGCGCTCTCGAGCTCGATAGGCAGCTCTTTCAGAGATATTGGCGAACCCAAGATTCCGCTCCTCGTTTCGACGGGAGCGGCCATCGCGAACACCATCGGCAACTGGTTCCTCATCTATGGCAACCTGGGCGCTCCGCGCCTCGAAGTGGTCGGCGCGGCCATCGCGACCGTGATCGCGCGTCTCCTTGAGATGGGGGCGTTCTTCATTGTACTCGAAGCGAGGAAACCGGCGTTCAGATTCCATGTTGCGACAATCTTCCACCTTGACAGGAAATTCTTTGGTGAAGTTTTTTCTCGCTCGAGCATGATGTTTTTCTCGGAGACAGCCTGGGTGGTGTCGGAAACCATCATCACCGCGCTCTACAATCGGCGAGGCGGGGCCGAAACTGTGGCGGGTATGGCGGCAGGATGGTCCGTGGCAAACCTGCTCTTTCTTGTTTTTCCCGCGATACAGACCTCGACCAATGTCATCGTAGGCTCGACGCTTGGAGCGGGAAAGCTCGATGAAGGTCGATCGAAGGCTCGCTGGATCATGGCAGGCTCGATTATATTTGGCATCGGCTCGCTTCTCGCGGCGCTCGTCTCGACGACAGCAGTTCCCCTCGTGTTCGGCAATTTATCGGACGCGGCGCAGAGGGTAACACGCAGCATCATCGTGGTAATCGGTATCTACTTGCCGCTCTGGTGCCTTCTCAACGCGCAGTTCGGAGTCGCGCGCGCGGGTGGCGATACGCTGATGGGTGTCCTCGTCGATGTGGGAGTGACCTATATCATCTTTATCCCGGCGGCTTTTGCCATTTCGAGGCTGACAGCATGGGGACCTGTGGCGCTCTTCGGCATCGCGAAACTCTCGGATATTCCAAAAACGCTCGTAGCTGCCTGGTGGCTTAAAAAGGAGCGCTGGGTGCGAAATCTGACCTCGGCATCATGACTCGAAGGAGCTCTTTAAGTGATGAATCCGCAAGTTCCTAAGCAGAGCGCTGCCTTCAAGCGCTTCGGTGTCGAGATTCGCGCGCTGCGTCCGCGCGAAGCGCGCGGTTGATTCACCCACATCTCGAGAGGAGCTTATAAATTTCAGCGTCCGCATCTTCCCCCGCGGCAAGTAAAAGCCCGCGTCTTCGAATCGGCCTGGCATACCTTCGAACTCAGCAGCGACGAAGAACGCGGGCGCTCGTGTCGCTTCAAGATTGAGGAGCGGGGTTCCGTCGAGCTCTTTGGCCAGCGCGACATTGAGCACAGGATCAATGAGGCCGCATCGCTTCGGCTCGGTGAGAAAAAAGGCCTCGACCGTCTCAATGCCGAGTTCGGGAACCGACAGCGAGGCCTCGAGGTACACTTCGTGGGATGCGCTTGGAAGCGCGCTCAGCCGCATGTCCCATATCTCTTGAACGGTGTCCGCTTTGAGCGTGACAAAACGCTCGATCGCCGGCATTCCCGCGTCTTCCCCATAAAAATCGAGGAACCGCAGTACGATTTTTGCCGAGGCTGCACCACCTGAAGCACCGCCGGCGATCTCGCTCACGAGGCGCGCCCGAATTCCGCCGCCCTCGACATATACGGCAAGCATCAACGGCGCGTAGAGACGCGCGGCCTCGTAGTGTAAAAGCTTCCACGAACCATCGTAATTGAGACTAGACCAGCTCGTTGCGGGCCATACATCGTTCAGCTGCCAGTAGAGCGTGCCCATGCAGCGCGGCATTGCGCTTCGCCAATACTGAATCGCGGTGCGGATCGCCAGCGCTTGCTGTACCTGCGAAAGGTACACAAGTTCGGCGAAACTCTTCGGCATGCGGAAGTAGCGCAGCATAGTCTCGATAATGAGACTGTTGCCGCGCGGGTGCTTTTGGTGCGCCTCCATCGTTGGAGCGCTGACATTCCACTCCCCCTGTGGGACAAAAGAAGCGATGGTCGGCATCGAGGGAAAAGCCTGGAAGCCGAACTCCGAACAGAAGCGCGGCTGAACCGTCTGATACTCCGAAAAAGATTTTCCTTCGTGCCAAACCGACCAGAAGTGCATATCGCCGCGCTCGTCGGAGTGCCAGTTATCGGAGAAATCGTTGGGTCCGGCGGAGGGACTCGAGGGCCAAAAGCATCGGTCGGGGTCGAGCTCACGGATCACTCGCCCGAGTACCCCCTCGGTGAGCCTGTCGTAGTCGACGATGTAGCGCGCGGGGTTCTTTTTCGACTCTTCGTACCAGGTGATCGCTCCGAGTGCTTCATTGTTGCCGCACCAGAGCCCGATGCTCGGATGATCGGCCAGGCGCTTCACTTGCCATGAGATTTCTTCTTGGACATTCTTAAGGAAGACTTTGTCCGAGGGGTAGAGCGCGCAGGAGAACATGCAGTCCTGCCACAGCAAGATACCGCGTTCGTCGCAGAAGTTGTAGAATTCGTCGCTCTCGTAGCGGCCGCCGCCCCACACGCGCAGGCAGTTCATGTGCGCACAGACCGCTGAGTCGAGGAGGTCCGCGAGACGCGAGCCTGTCCAGCGCGAGGGCAGGGCGTCGGCGGGGATCCAGTTCGCGCCCTTCGCGAAGATGTCGCGGCCATTGACGCGGAATTTGAAACTTCGGCCGATTTCGTCCTCTTCAGCGATCACTTTGAGTTCTCGGAACCCGATTTTTTTATGGATGAGGTGGGGAGAGGGCGAACAACGCGCGTAGGAGGCGTTGGCGCGCGCTGAACTCATGCAGCTCTCCACGCTGCCCACCGTGTCCGCGCGCCAGGCCGCGATATGCAGGTCGTAGAGGGCGTGCTCCCCCGAGCCGTTTGGCCACCAGAGTTTCGGCGAACTCACGTTGAGGCACGCGCGGATTACCGAAATGCCTGGTGCGCAGTCTTGCTGGACTTCTCTCTTTTCTCCCGCGAGCCACGCGGCGAGTCGCACTTTCATGGCTTCGGGCACCTCGATTTCAGCGGAGATATCGACCGCAAAATCGGGGCCACGCTCGCGCGCTCCTTCGAATAAGCCAAGAGGTTCGAGATGCGTCCGCACAGAACGCAGAAGCGGGCCGTCGGTGCCAATAATCCGAATGCTGTCGTAGATGCCTCCGGTCATCAGGCAAGGTCCCCAGTCCCAGCCTGACATGCACTGCGCTTTACGGATCAGATTGCGGTGTGGCGAAGAGATGGGGTAGATCGACGCTGGAATCGGGTAGGGCAGCGAAGCCGCGGCTTCGGCGGCGGCGCGCTCGGGCGAGCGTATGACGATCGCGATGCTATTCTCTCCTCGGTGAAGCAGAGCTCGAAGATCGACGTCGAAACGCCGAAACATGTTGGCGCATTTTCCCGCGAGTTTTCCATTGATGTAGACCTCGCCAACCGTATCGATTACATCGGCGATGATTCTCAATGTGGCGGATTCGAAAAGCGAATCGTCCACCATGAAAGTCCGTTCAATGCGCCAGTCTTCGCGCCCGGGCCACTGACAGGCTACCTCATTCTCTCCCTGGTAGGGATCAGGAAGTTCGCCCGATTCTATGAGCGCTGAATAGATATCGCCGGGTACGCGCATGGGGCGCACCGACGCATCTGTGAGCCGCACGAGATTCCATGTTCCCTCAAGATTGAAAATCTCCACGTCGAGCCTCCCCCGCGATTGTGAGAGATTTTTCTTGACAACTCAAGATACCAATGCTATACCATGATTGGTTGAACAAATCAACCAACACTCAGGAGGATACGCTATGTCAGCACGACCCGATCAGTGGAGTCGAACCGCCACGCGAATCTTCCGCACTATTTGGCGTACCCAGCACATTAGCCGCGTCAATCTCGCGGAAACGCTCAGTCTCGATAAATCGACAGTGACGAAACAGGTTGCCGCGCTGATCGATCATGGCCTCATTATCGAGAAGGAAGAAGGAGAAGCCTCTTCTCGCGGAGGGAGACGACCGATTTTCCTC
>JAKALZ010000148.1 GCA_021813065.1 bacterium | reverse complement strand
CGATTGCATCGCGACCGAGCGAAGATCGGGGTAGCTGTCCGTTTTTTGCTCGTCGATCGTGAGAGTGTTGGGATCGAGCACGAAGAGTCCGACGTTTGGTTGTGAGCTCGATGCCGTTCCCGTAGTCACATAGAGAGCGCTCTCGGTTAAAAAGAGATCGGTGGCAAAATAGCCAGCCAAGGACGTTTGGGTCGTTTTTGACATATCCAAGCCACCGCTCTTGGAGTAGGGGATCCTCAGAATATAGGCGCTGTTGCCGTTCCCTGATTCATCAATCTTTTGTCCGCCGAGGTATATGGTATTCGCGTCGGCCTGCACCACCGCGACATCGAAGTCCGGGAAGAGCTGCGAGTATTTCAGCTGTGGGTGCTTTGGGTTGGAAATATCGAAGACATCGAGGCCCCCGGAAACTTGAGCGCCCTGGAGCATGTACGAAACGAAGGCGGTTTTTGCGTCCGGAGAAAGAAAGATGTGCGAAGCTTGAAGCGTATCGCCCGCCGCGCTCGACGGTGGGGCCACATCGGCCACGAGGGTTATCGTCGCCCCGCCGGGAACTTCCGGCTTCGCCTTCGCGGTGCCGCCTTTCAGGGCTTTCGCGGTTGTCGAGTATGCGGAAGCGTCGTTGATATCGACGAGGGAGAGCGTCTCGTTCGTATAGGTTACTCTGCTTTGATCGACACTGGGGTTGAGGTTGCAGCTCGAAATCAGGGCGGCCATGGACAGTGTCGCGAGCATAGAAATTGCGACTTTTCTAAATGTACGTTTCATACATCAAGTATATGTAATGTAGCAAGGAATTTCAATTCACCGCGCCAGCGTCTCGAGCGTGAGCGCGGCTGAGCCTTCGGCTACCGCGCCATGTATCCCCGTCGCGCACACAGCTCGCGCACCCAAGCCGTGCGCGCAATTTACGCGCTCGTGCATATTTCCCCATGGTACATTTTCGAAAGGAGTTCGCGCAGTTCGGCGTCGGTGAAGGCGCGCGGACTCGCTTTGCGGCGTCGGTAGGAGAGGGCGTCGGCGAGGATAGCTTCAAAGGCGCCTTCGGGCACGCTCGCGGCGCTGAGATTGACTGGTATGCCGATGTCGTGGCCAAGCCGCGCGATGGCGCGTACCGCTTCCGCCGGGCTGATTCGTGAGGTATTCGCGAGGGCGCCCTCCGTCGGGGTACTGCTCGTCAGAGCACCGCTGGTCAGCGCGACACCGATGTCGGAGAGCCGCTCGCCCGCATCAGGAATGAGCGCTTCCATCACGAAGGGGAGGAGAATGGCGTTGGCGAGCCCATGCGCGAGCCCTGTCGTCGCGCCAACGGGGTGCGCGAAGCCATGCACCATTCCCAGTCCCGCCTGCGAAAGCGCCACACCGGCGAGGGTGGCCGCCAGCGCCATGTCGCGGCGGGCGGCGCACGCATCCCCGCTGGCCGCTGATGCTGCGCTGGCTTCTACGGTCGGTTCGCTCCCGCTCGCGTTTGGCCGGCATGCCGTTCTGAGGCTCCGTCCGATCAACCGAATCGATTCGAGACAGCACATGTCGCTAATCGGCGTGTGGAAACGGCTCACGTAGGCTTCGATCGCGTGCGTGAGCGCGTCCATGCCGGTCGCCGCGGTGAGCGCTGGCGGCATGCTCGCGTGCAGCAGAGGGTCGACGAGTGCAAGGCACGGGAAGTAAAACTGGCTCGAGGTGCCCTTCTTGCTGCGGTGTCCCGACTCGTCGACCACCGTGAACACAGCGGCGTTGGTGACCTCGGTCCCCGTGCCGGCCGTAGTGGGGATCGCCACGAGGGGCGGTACCGACGCTGTAAACGCGAGCCCCGTTCCAACAAAATCGCGAATGGAACGCCCTTCGGCGACACTCGCGGCGATTCCCTTCGCGCAGTCGATCGGACTTCCGCCGCCGAAGCCGATGATCGAATCGCAGCCCTCGGCGAGGTAGCGTGCGGCTCCCCGATCGACCGTGCTTGTCTCTGGGTCGGCGCGTACTTCGGCGAAATGCGTCCAGCGGATGCCGGCCACGTCGAGATCCGCGCAGAGTTTCCTGAATCCCTCGGAGGTTGCGGTGCTCGATGTGCCTGTCACAAGGAGCGCGCGAGTCGCTCCCATATCTTTGAGGCGGGGAGCAGCCTCGCTGAGGCATCCGTCGCCAAAGAGAATTTTCGTCGGTGAATAATATTCATACATATTGACGCTCCTGATCGCGCTACTCTTCAACGTGCGCGCCTAATGCAAGCAAATCTTCCTTTATAATATGCGCCATTCGCTGATCGACTTCGATGAGCGCTTCGTCGCCAGAGATGATTTCCATGGATGGATAGGGATACAGGCGCTCTTCACCGCGCATCACGCAGACGAGAATGCTGTCGGTGGGCATGTGTTCTCGCAGATCGTTCACGGTATGAATTCGGCTGCCCTCGAAAAATGGAATGTGAAGGGTGATCGCCACATGTTCGACCTGCTCGGGGTGCATTGGCGGAATCTGCGCGAGGAGCGAATCGTAGATGGGCTTGGTTTTGAATATATTCGCGGTGAACGCCGCCACGATCGAGACAAAAATGAATGCGGGAAAATGCGTAAAACTGCCCGCCATCTCGGTGATGAGCACCGCGCCCGTGATGGGAGCCCGGACTACCGCGACAAAGAAACCTGTCATTCCAAGAAGAATATAGTTCGGCAAGTAATCCATGTGATAGCCCAACGCTCCGAGCACACTGTACATGAGTCCGCCGATGATGGCCCCTATTGCGAGCATGGGAAGGAAAATGCCGCCCGGCACTCCCGATGCGTACGAGAATAGTGTGAAAATGAATTTTCCCGCGAGCATAAGCGCGATGAACGCAAAGGGCAAGGTCGATAAATAGTCCGAGGAGACGACATGGTTTCCGCCGCCTGTGATACTCGGATACACGATGCTCACGATCGCGGCGATAAAAAAGGCCGAAATTACTCTCAGGCTTTCATTTGGAATGACGCGTGTATACAATTTTTGGAATCCCAGGAGTCCGACATTGAACAGGCTGCCGAGCACCCCCGTAATTATCCCTATTCCCAGTATTACGCTGAAGTAGTACTTCAGGGGCAGTGCTTCAACGATAGTGATTCCAAAAATTGGCTGAATTCCGAAGAAGAGCCACATCACGATGTTAGCCATGAACGATGAGATCATCGTGACCGTAAGCATGACCGGCGAAAAGCTGCGATGAAGCTCCTCGATGCAGAAGAGCACCCCAGCGAGGGGGGCATTGAAGGCGGCTGATATCCCGGCGGCGGCGCCCGCGGTGGCGAGGTAGCGCCGGAAGTCGGGGATGTGGAATATATCTTCGAGGGCAGATCCCGCAAGCGCGCCGAGCTGAATCGAGGGGCCTTCCCGTCCAAGCGAGAGTCCAGCTCCCAGCGAGAGCGTGCCTCCCGCAAATTTGAGGGGAAGTTCTTTTTTCCAATCGAAGTATACGCGTCGCAAAAGGAAGGCTTTGACCTGCGGAATGCCCGAACCGCGGATGAGCGGGCTCTTTCTGACAAAGAGCGCGGTAACGATCCCCGCTGCGAGGGCTATCGCGATCCAGATAAGCAGTTTGTAAGCGGCAGGATTCTGCTGAACCAGTATTTCTCTGAAACCCTCAGCTTGACTTATCGCGTAGCGATAGAAGACCGTGATGAGCCCGGATATGATTCCTGTGAGGGCGGCGAACAGGTAAATCTTGCCGTGTGTAAACAATCCAAAGCTCAGCTTTTTCATTTCGTTAATTGGAGCGCCCACGATTCATATCACTTCCATAGTGGATGGAAATAGTTCATCGATTCTGAGAAAAAAATCTTGCAATCGCTATACAGAGAGTATATAGTTTATCGGGTACTATTTTAATAGGGAGGTACGAATGAAAAGGAGTCTATTTGTTCTTTTGGCGCTCCTCGCGCTCGCAGGCACAGCGTTCGCGCAAGATTTCATCATCGCGAACGGCGCTGAGCCCTCGACGCTCGACCCGGCGCTGATGCAGGACACCGCGTCCAACCAGTTCTATCTCGCGATGTTCGAAGGTCTCGTGCAGTATGATCCGAAGACCAGCAAGGGAATTCCCGCCATGGCGAAGAGCTGGGACATCAGCCCCGATGGCATGACCGTCACCTTCCACCTCCGCGATGCGAAGTGGTCCGATGGCACCCCCGTTAAAGCGCAGGATTTCGTGTACGGCTGGCTCAGAGAGCTCGCCCCCGAAACCGCCGCGAACTACGCCTACATGCTTGGCATGGTGGTCAAGGGAGCGGATGCTTACAACTCTGGAAAGGGCAAGGCTGAAGACGTCGGCGTCAAAGCCCTCGATGACAAGACCCTCCAGGTTCAGCTCGCCGGTCCGGCGCCCTATTTCGTCGACATGACCGCGCACAGCGCCTTCGCGCCTGCGCCGAAGTGGGCAATCGAGAAATTCGGCGACCAGTGGACCAAGGCTGGAAACATCGTCGTAAACGGCCCGTTCATCCTCAAAGAGTGGAAGCCCCAGGACAGAATCATTGTCGTAAAGAACAAGAACTACTGGGACGCGAAAAACGTGAAGCTCAATTCGATTGAGTATCTCGCGAGCGACAACCTCTCCACGAACTACAAGATGTACAAGGCCGGCGCCGTCGACTGGATGTACGGAATCGATCTCAACATGATCGACGAGATCAAACTCCGCAAGGACTTCCAGACTTCCGCTCAGTTCGCGACCTACTACCTCGATCTCAACAGTCAGCGCGCACCTTTCAACGATGTCCGCGTCCGTAAAGCGTTCGCTGCGGCGATCGACAAGCAGACCCTCGTCGACAAAGTCCTGAAGGGCGGCCAGATCCCCGCCGATTCCATCTGCCCGCCGATGGCAGGCTACACCCCGCAGGGTGGACAGAAGTTCGATGTCGCGGCCGCGAAGAAATTCCTCGCCGACGCCGGATATCCTGATGGCAAGGGCTTCCCGACCCTCACCTATGTGTACAACACCAGCACCGGCCACAAGCTCATCGCCGAGTACGTGCAGCAGCAGCTCAAGGCTAACCTCAATGTGAACCTCGTGCTCCAGAATATGGAGTTCAAGACCCTCATCGAGCTCCGCAACAAGCACGACTTTACGATCGCCCGCGATGGCTGGGTAGGCGACTACCTCGACCCGAACACGATGCTCGAGCTCTTCATCACCGGCAGCGGAAACAATTCCGGCGCCTTCAGCGATCCGAAGTTTGACAAGGCTATGGAAGATGCCCGT
>JAKALZ010000147.1 GCA_021813065.1 bacterium | reverse complement strand
AGCTGAGAGATTCGGAAGTTATTTTGAAGTGCGTTACGACAACTATGTGGCGCTCCCCGGTCAGGAAAGTGCCATGTCTACAGACCTGCACGCGTGCCTATCCTTTACCATCGGTTTGCGCCTTAGGAGCGTTCAGTACTAAAAAAGAGCCGGCCCCTCGCGGAACCGGCAATCTATTTTAAATGTGGGGCGTCACCGCATTGCGGAAACGTCTCACACGACAGAACTCAGCACCTGGCGCGCGCATCTCGCGTACGCCTGTGGGCACATCGCGCGCACGCCTGTGGGCCATTAAACCCCTAAAACCTACGCCTGCTCTTCGGCGCCTTCCATAACCGGCACCATCTTTTTCGTGCCGAACACATCCGTCTCAAGCAGCTTATAGCACTTTGTTGGGCACTTTTCGACACAAATGCCGCATGAAGTGCACTTCGCATAGTCGGTCACGGGGATACCATTCACCATCGTGATCGCGCCTTCCGGGCAGGACTTTACGCAGATTTCGCATTTGATGCATCCCACTTTGCAGGTCTTGATGACACTCGCCTTCAGCGTAGTTCTGTTCGAGCAAAGCACGATCGAGCCAACGCGCGAACGCGGCACAAGCGTCAATATCTTCTGGGGGCACTCTTCCACGCAGAGACCGCATCCGGTGCAGTTCTCATAATTGACGTGGGGAAGCCCGTCTTCTCCCATCTCGAGCGCGTCGAACTTGCACACGAGCGTGCAATCGCCCAAACCCTGGCAGCTATAGGAGCAGGTCTTCACGCTGCCGGTCGAAAGTTTCGCCGCGCGGCAGGTCTGAATGCCATTGTAATCGCCCTTGCTGACCGTCTTCTCTTTCGTACCCTGGCAAAGCAACACCGCGACCTTATCTTCTGCCGCGCTATCAGACACGCCCATTATTTTTGCCACAGTCTCGGCGGTAGACGCGCCACCGGCGGTGCACTTGTTTGTGGCCGCACGTCCCGTACCAACCGCCTCCGCGTAGCCATCACAGCCCGGGAATCCACATCCGCCACAATTCGCTCCGGGTAAGGCTGCCCTCACCTCATCGATTTTCGGATCGCGCTCAACCTTGAATTTCTCATTGAAAAACGCAAGCGCCAGACCAACGACAAACGCAAGAAGCGCCGAAAAACCAATCGTTATGAAAATTGTCGCAACCATGCTGTCTTCCTTATTTAATAAGACCGGACAATCCCATGAACGCCACGCCAATCAGCGCGGTTTCCATGAAAAGGATCGGCGTTCCCTGCATGAATTTCGGCACCGGACTCGTCTTGGTGCGTTCACGAATGCCCGCAAGGAGAATCATCGCCAAGAGATATCCGAGCGAAACACCCACCGCGTACACAATCGACTCAATAAAGGAGTAGTGGTTCGAAATATTCTCGAACGCGATTGCCGAAATGGCGCAGTTCGTGGTGATCAGCGGAAGGTAAATGCCCATCGCTGAGTAGAGTCCCGGAACATTCTTCTTGAGATAGAACTCAACCAGCTGCACAAGACTCGCGATGACAAGAATGAAAATGAGAATTTCAAGGAATGTCAAATTCAGCGGAGCGAGAATGTAGTGATAGATGGGCCACGTCGCCGCGGTCGCCAAGACGCTCACAAACGTAACGGCGAAGCCCATGCCAATCGATTGCCCGACATCGCTCGTCATGCCGATGTACGAACAGAGTGCCAGGAAGCGCATGACAACGATATTGTTCACGAGCATCGACAGGATAAGAATTTTTATGAGGTCCATTATGCAGCCTCCTTATTGACCACAATGCCCTTGAGCGCGGCTTTCTGCATTCTGTTCTTCATCCAGATATTGAAGGAAATGAAGAAACTGAAGACAAAGAATCCGCCTGGCGGCAGAATGAAGAACAGAATCGGCTGGTACGATTGCGGGAGAACCTGAATGCCCGCGAACGTACCATTGCCCAGAATTTCCCTGAACGCGGAAATGCCGACCAAAACCCAGGTGTAGCCAAGACCCATGCCCAGAGAATCCGCGATGGAGGAGACTACGCTCTGCTTTGAAGCGAATGCCTCAACGCGTCCCATGATGATGCAGTTGACGACGATGAGTGGAATAAAGACGCCCATACTCTTCTAGAGGTCGGGGAAATACGCCTTCATGACAAGGTCGACCATGGTCGTAAACGCGCCGATGACGATCAGGAATATCGGCATTCGAATAACCGACGGGATGTACTTCCTGAATGCCGAAACGATCACTTCGGAAAACAGGAGAACGAAGGTCATGGCCAGTCCCATACCGATACCATTCGATACACTCGTGGTAACCGCGATCGCGGAACATAGACCAATCATGAGCATCAAGAGCGGGTTCTCAAAAATGATGCCCTGTTTGAATACTTTATAGAGTTTCTTCATATTCATTTGCCTCCCGCCTGCGGCTGGGCAGCGTTTCCTGTCGAGGCGTCCTGCGGTTGTCCGCTGCCGCCTGTGGGCGTGGTGATCGCCTTCTGATTCATATACGCGATCGCGGCGTCGCCGGCCGCTTTTATGATGTTGGTGAGCGACCGCGAGGAAATCGTTGCCGCGGTAATAGCCACGACATCATTTTTAACCTGAAAAGGATCAGTAAGCGCCTTGTTGGTAAACTGACCAAGGAAGGTGATCTTCTTTGTCTTCTCTACGTAGTAGGTTGGGTTCGTCGCGTTCATGCCGAGTCCCGGGGTATCGGACAGGGCCATGACGCGCACGCCAGTTATTGTGCGCATTAGATCGACACCCACGAGCAGTGTCGCGGGTCCGCCATAGCTGGGGCCCACCGCTTTCACCGCGATTCCCAGCGGTGCCAATTCACTCTTTACCTCGTAGACAGCCTGAAACTTGATATTCGGGTCGCTACTTGTCAAGTCTTGCAGAGGATCAAAGGACACAGCTTGAGGGAAAATTTCTTTTAGAGAAGCCTGCAGTTGAAGTTCATTCTGGCGATCGATGCTGTCCTTCGTAAACGCGTAGACAATTGCCAGGCTTGCGCACGCAAGGCCCGCGAAAATGGCGAGCCTAATGCCCAGTTTGGCCATGCCTTTCATCATTTCGTGGCCTCCTTGGATGGCTTGGCTGGTTTGATTGGAGCGACAAAGCCATATTTTTTCGTGCGGATTTTATTGAGGTAGGGCGTAAGTGTATTCATAATAAGGATCGCGTAGGTCACACCTTCTGGATACCCGCCGAATTTTCGGATGAGCACGGTGATGAGACCAATGCCTATGCCGAAAGCCGCCTGTCCATACTGTGTCATGGGGCGGGTCGCATAATCCGTCGCCATAAAGAAGGCGCCGAACACGATGCCACCCGACAGAATACCGAGCACAGGGTTCATACCCAGCATCCACGAGAACACAAAGGTCGAAGCCAGCACCGTCACAGGGACGATCCACTGGATCACTCCGATTCCCAGGAGAAAGAGCCCGCCGAGAAGCACTAGCAAAATAGAACTTTCACCTATAGAGCCGGATCGATATCCCATAAACAGCTGGCGGTAGAACGATCCAATGTCGGACGCTCCAAAATATTTCGCCACATCGCCGAGAGAGCTGCCCTGCTTGATCATGTTGAGGGGAGTCGCGGTGCTCACCGCGTCCGCTGCCAGCGCGATCCCTTTGGGCATTGTCCACGACGTGATCGCCGCGGGGAAACTCATGAGGAGAAAGGCTCGCCCTATGAGCGCTGGGTTAAAGGGGTTCGCGCCGAGACCGCCAAAGAGCTCCTTCGCGATGACAATCGCGAAAATCGCGCCAAGGGCTACCATCCACAGCGGGGTAGAGGGAGGAAGTACCAACGAGAGCAGAAGTCCTGTGACCACCGCGGAAAAATCGCCAATAGAGGTGCTCGCCTTGATGATTTTCCTGAACACAAACTCAGAGAGCACCGAGACCGCAATCGAGGTTATCACGACACCGAGCGCCGGCAATCCATAGAGATAGATGCCATACGCGGTCGCGGGCACGAGCGCGATGACCACCGAGAGCATGATGCGTGGTGTATCAACCGGAGAAAACGCGTGGGGGCTCGAAGAAAGAGACATCTTTCTATCTGACATTCTGGGCCTCCTTCTGTTTCAATATGCGCAGTACCTGTTTGCCCACTCTGAAGCGTTGCACCAGATGTCGGTGCGCTGGGCACACAAAGGAGCAGGTTCCACACTCGATGCAATCGAGAAGGCCGATCTTCTCAGCTTCACTGTAATTGCCGGCTTCTACCGCGATAGCCAAGAGGGCAGGGGTAATCGCCGTCGGGCAGGCCCTGATACAGCGGCCGCAGCGGATGCACGTGTCCTCTTCGTACTGTGTCGCCTCCTGCTCGTTCATCAAAAGTACACCAGAAGTATTCTTCTGAACAGGAATTTCGAAACTTGGAACCGCGACGCCCATCATTGGGCCGCCGAATATCACTTTTCGGAGCGCTTCTTCGTCGATTTCGATGATGCCGGACTTCGCGAGGTCCGCCACTACCGTACCAATTGGGGCAATGAGGTTCTTGGGGGTCTTGCACGCTCCGCCGGTCACGGTGAAACCGCGCTCGATGAGTGGTTTACCTTCGCGGAAGGCTTCAACAATCGCGCAGAGCGTGCCTACGTTCGAAACGACGCAACCAACGTCCATGGGCAGGCCGCCTGACGGAACCTGCTTGCCCGTAATCGCGGTGATGAGCATTTTTTCGCCGCCCTGCGGGTACTTCGTGCGAAGTTCCTGAACGCGGATCTTCATGCCGGCCTTCACCTGCGGATTTGCGTCGATCGCCTTCTGGACATACGGAATCGCGTGCTTCTTATTCTCTTCAATCGCGATCACACCCTCCGAGGCATTCACCGTTTTCATAACGATCGCGACACCCTCGACAACCTTTTCAGGTGCCTCGATCAGTGTACGCTCATCGATGGTGAGATAAGGCTCACACTCGGCGGCATTCGCGATCACGAAGGAAATCGGTTTCGTGGGCGCGAGTTTAACATGCGCCGGAAAGCCTGCTCCGCCCATGCCGACGATACCCGCGGCCCGGATGCGCACGAGCGCTTCATCTTTTGTACACGCAAAGGGATCAAGTGCTGGCATGTATTCCTGCGCCACTTCACCTTCAGGAGGATCCTTTGGCTCGATGATGATGCACAAACCTTCCATATTATTGGACTGTGTACGCAGTTCGATCTTCTTGACGACGCCAGCGATCGAGGCGTGAACAGGAACTGTCATGCGACCATCAGCGTCCGCGATCTTTTGCCCTGCTTT
>JAKALZ010000146.1 GCA_021813065.1 bacterium | reverse complement strand
GACCTGAAGGAGCCAGTGCGAAGCTGAGGCCGCGCGCCAACTTTCGAGCCGCCCGACGTCGGGCGGCTCTTTTATTGTTACACCGTTTACACTATTAACAATTATTGCAATATGTGTTAATAATATGAATCATTGTGTACGCTTTTGTAAACAAGGAGGCACAGTACGCGACGCAATCCAATTGGACGCTACGAAGTGACAACCGTTGCGGGTGAGGTTGTGAAAGCCTTCATCCCAGAGAATCTTTCTCCAGCACCACCAATACTCTTAAACCCCGCACAGCAGTATCTCCTTGAGAGAGCTTTGCTGGCATGTGGAAGACTCGATGCGATGAGCGATCTACTCCCCGATCCTAGTCTCTTTCTCTACTCATATGTGCGTCGTGAAGCGATTCTCTCCAGCCAGATCGAAGGCACACAGTCTTCGCTGTCAGATCTTTTGCTTTTCGAACTCGATGAAGTACCTGGTGTTCCCTTCGACGATGTTGTCGAGGTATCCAACTATGTAGCGGCACTCGAGCATGGTCTTAATCGCCTTGCGGAAGGCTTTCCGCTCTGCAATCGTCTGCTTCGCGAAATCCATGCGATTCTGCTCGCCAAGGGGAGAGGTGCGGACAAGAGCCCAGGTGAATTTCGTCGCAGTCAAAACTGGATAGGTGGAACGAGGCCTGGAAATGCCCATTACGTACCCCCTCCTCCAGCTCAGGTTGAATCATCCATGACATCGCTTGAAGAATTTATTCACAGAGATAATTTGATGGGAACACTCGTGAAGGCAGCCATCAGCCACGTTCAGTTCGAGACGATTCACCCGTTTCTCGACGGGAACGGCCGTGTCGGACGCTTGTTGATCTCGCTCATTCTACGTCACGAGAATGTGCTTCACCAGCCATTGCTCTATCTTTCGCTCTATTTCAAGCAGCACCGTGACGAATACTATCGGTTGCTTGATGCGGTTCGCTCGACGGGCGATTGGGAAGCGTGGATCGGATTTTTCCTTGAAGGAGTGGAACGGACCGCGACAGAAGCTGTGAATACCGCCCATCGGCTGCTCGCGCTTTTCAGTGATGATGCTCGATTGATCGACGCTCAGGGCAGAGCCTCCGCAGGGATGCATCGAACTCACGAAGCGTTACGTCGCCGGCCTCTAATCAGCATCGAAGTGCTGGCCAGGGAAACTCATGTCGCGTTTCCCACAGCGGCCCGCGCGATCGGAGCGCTGCAAAATCTCAATATTGTCCGCGAAATAACCGGTCGCAAGCGCGAAAGGGTCTTTGCGTACGATCAATATGTCAAAATTCTCAGTGAGGGAAGCGAGCCGCTCTAGTGCGATAGCGCGCCGTCGGGCGGCTCTTTTTTGACCCTTTCGAGATTTCATGGTATAATGGTGCAATATGTCCAGAGATCCAGAATTAATGCACACGTGCATCGCGGAGATGTCCGAGGCCCTCGAAGGCGCGGACGCCGACTTGATAGAACAGTTTTTTTATTCACTTTTCACGGCCGCCGAGGCGGATGAAATGGCGAAGCGATGGGCCCTCGTCAAAGAGCTCGCGAAGAAGACGCCGCAGCGGAAGATCGCCTCGCAGCTGGGGCTCTCGCTCTGCAAGATCACGCGCGGTTCGCGCGAACTCAAGAAACCGGGCTCGCCATTTCGGAGACTCCTCGACAAGCTGCCGCCAGAACAGGCAGTATAGCGCCATGGAAGTCCCGCTCAGGCTGGTATCCCGAAAAAACGGCACACTCTTTTACGGAATTCCACTCTCGTTCAGAATTGTGATGGGGCTCATGCTCGCGCTCATTGCGGCAGCGATCGTTCTAGAGCAATTTCATACAGGCCCGCTGGGATGGATCGCGGTGATTTTGCTTTTATTGGGGTTTGTCTACAAAGAGGACTGGGACTTTGATCCACATTCCAAAACAGTGGTAGGCCAACTCGGTTTCTACCCGCTACTCAAGAAAACCCACCTCAGTTTCGAGGAGATCGCCTACATTCAGCTCGCGGCCTTCGCCAAGGGCACAGTGCCGGGAAGCAGCGAAGAGAAATCTTCGAACCGCGACGCTTTCGAAGCGATGCGCGGCAGCATGTCCAACCGCGAACTGAGAGGCGGCATCGACTGGTTCCGCCGCAAGAAGCTCTATATCGCGCTTCTCATCATCACCAAGAATGAAGAGCACTATCTCCTCGACATGGTGCCGGCGCGGCGCGCGATGCGCCTCTCCCATGCGGGAAAGGCGCTCTCCGCGCTCGTCGGCTGCTCATTCCTCGAGAATCTACCGGAGTAATCTCTCAAGATTCTCGGCCTTTTCGGCTGACGCGCGCTGTGTCTCGCGCAGTGTCTCGATAATGAACTCGAACTCCTTGTGTCCCGACAAGTAGAAAATGTCGTTGTAGAGCTCGAAGCCTCCGCGCTCGCGGCGCGCCAGGCCTTCGGCGAGGCCGCGTTCCGTGAGGTCCCCGCCGCCGGGCGTGCCGGGAAGCGGCCGCATGTTGGCGTAGCGGCTGTAGTCGCGGGCGCGCTGCTCGCGCTTGAGCTCCTGGCGCAGGTGCATCCTGAAGTTGTCGTTGCCGAGGAGGGTCTGGAGTTCCGCGAGGTTGCGGCGGTGCGCGTCGAGGAGTTCGGCGAGCTGGGGCGCCGCGCCTCCCGTGGTTGCAGCGGGCGCCCCTGATGCCGTCGCACCTGAGGCCGCGGCGGCGAACGCGCCAGCTAGTCCCTCAAGCTGGCGAATCTGCTGCTTCTCGTACTCGCGCGCGATCTTCAGAATATCGTCGATGTTCGCGATGTGGTCGTCCGGCGTGCCCGCGAGGAACTCGTCGATGCCGATCGCGGCTTTGTGGCCCACCGCGATGCCGTTGATGACGTCCGGGCCCTTTATGATGTCGCCGGCAACAAAGAGCCAGCCCAGGCTGCTCTGATAGTTCGGCGTCACTTTGATGCGGCGGCCGTCGTACTCAAGCTGGGTAGCGTAGTCGCCCAAATAGCTCATGTTGGGACCTTGGCCGATAGCCTCGACGACCATGTCGCCCTTGTAGATCTCGATATCGTTTTTGTCGAACGCAGGGTTGAAGCGGCGCTGCTCATCGAAAACTCGGGTGCAGCGGCTTGTCTTGAGGCCGACCACCTTTCCGTCTTGAATGATGATCTCTTCGGGGCCGCGACCGGGATGGAACACGATGCCTTCTTCCTCGGCCTCCTCGATCTCTTCCTTGTCGGCAGGCATGATGTCGCGGGTCTCGAGGCTCGTCACCGTGAGATGCACTTCGCCGTACTTCTTTTTTTGAAGGCGCGCCAGGCTGCGTGCGATATCCATGGCGACGTTGCCGCCGCCGATCACCACCATTTCTTTTTCAACCGGGAACTCGATGCCTCGCCGTATGCGCGAGAGCAGATCGATCGCCTGGAACACCATGGGGTGGTCGGTGCCCGGTACCTTCGTGCTGCGTCCCTCGTGGAAGCCCGTCGCGATCAGCACCGCGTCGAAATCCTTGTGGAGGTCTTCGAACGCCACATCCTTGCCCACGCGGGTAGTGGTCTTCATGGCGACGCCGAGCGATTGGATGAGGTTGACGTCCTTGTCCAGGTCCGCGTCAGGGAGACGGTAGGAGGGGATGCCGTAGCGCATCATGCCGCCGACCTTTGGGTAGGCTTCGAAGAGCGTCACGGCGTAGCCCATCAGAGCGAGATAGTACGAGGCGCTCAGGCCCGAGGGGCCGCCGCCCACGATCGCCACTTTTTTGCCGCTCTGCTTCACGACATTCTGGTCGACAAGGCTGCCGTACTGATCACCGGGAATCGCGTCCATCGCGTAGCGCTTGAGCCAGCGGATGCTGAGCGGTTCGCCCCTGTTGCCGATGGAGCAGGCGGTTTCGCACTTGTGCGTGCAGATGCGCCCGCACACATCGGGCAGTGGGTTGGTCTTCATCATCTGGCGGCCGGCCTCGTGGGCGTCGCCGTTCCAAATCGCCTCGATGTACTCGGGAATGTTCATGTTCGCGGGACAGACCGCGGTGCAGAGCCCGCAGGACACGCAGCGGCTCGCCTCTCGCCTCGCCTCTTCGGCGCTGAACCCTTTTACGATTTCAATGAAGGACGCGCCGCGCTCCTCGGCCGAGAGCTCTTCCATCGGCTGGCGTTTCAGGTCGATAAAGTTCACCTCGGTGTCCGCGCTCCATCCCTTCGCCGGCGCTTCGGCGCCGTGGATGCTCTTTTCGCGGGGCAGAATGAAGAACGAGTCGGTGTCGGGCGAAATGTGGATGTACTCGCGCGTCATGCCGAGGCTTCCGGTGGTGCACACATCGACGCAGAGCGCGCACCAGCAGCAGCGCCCGTAGTCGATGGCGGGACGGTACTGCGTGCGGCCCGGCTCGGCCTTTTTCCCTTCCATAGGCACCATGCGGATGGCGTCGTTGTCGCAGATCTCTGCGCAGGTGCCGCAGCCAATACACTTCTCGAGATCGTTGATATGGAAGCCACGATATCGTTCCGCGGCGGGTCTTTTTACAAAGGGTACGCGGATGGTGTCCGGTTTTTCGCCCAGGTAGCGAAGCGCGGTCAAAGGTTTAAGAATACTGCCGGTATTGAGCATGTTATTTTCTCCTTACCTGTCGACTTCGGGCGGACACGCGTCCAGGCTGAACATGATCTCGGAGGCGTCCTCGATGCGCGCGCCGACGAGCAATTTTTCGAGTACATGAACGCCGTGGGTCGAGCTGGCGCCACGGACGTGCACGCGGTAGGGCCGCACATCGCCATCGGACACCATGTAGTAGGCGTACTCGCCCTTGCTGCTCTCGGTGCGGACGTAGGCGTCGCCCGCGGGGAGCTTCCACTTGAGGGGGTTGGGCTGCTTGTTCCACACCGGTCCCGCAGGCATCCTGTCGAGCACCTGGCGGATGATCCGGATGCTCTCCACAACCTCGCGCCTGCGCACGGCCATGCGCGCGTACACATCGCTCTCGCGGGCGACCGGAATGTCGAACTCGAGTTCGTCGTACACCTCATAAGGGTCATCGACACGCACATCGTAGGCAAAACCCGCTGCGCGCAGATTCGATCCGGTTACGCCCCACTCAAGGGCCTTTTCGGGCGGTATCACGCCGATGCCGGTCGCGCGCTTTCGCACGATCTTGTTTTCGAACATCAGGTTGTCGTATTCGGGCAGCTTCGACTCGATATAACTGAGCGTCTCCCGCACGCGGCGGACGAAGCCGTCGGGAAGGTCGCGGCGCACGCCGCCTGGGATGATGTAGATGTGATAGACACGCGCGCCGGTGAGCATCTCAAAGAGCTCGAGGATGCGGTCGCGGTCGGAGATCGACCAGTTCTGCATCGTGTAGAGCCCGATCGTGCCCGCCA
>JAKALZ010000145.1 GCA_021813065.1 bacterium | reverse complement strand
ATGCGCGCCTCGCGCCAACTTCGAATGTTACGACGTTCAAATCGGAGATTGGCTATCTAACAGCATCTGGTGGCGATGATGGTGAGGAGAACCAGATCGACGCGCTCGATTATGCGCGCGCTTCCGTAGCCGAAGCCGCAACCTCGAATCCCTGGGGATCGTTCCAGAATGACATGGGATTCACGTACCGATCCGGTGCGAAAAAAGTCTTTATCTTGATCACTGACGTTGGATACCATACTCCTGATTCTCCAGGAGACGTGTTGAGCATCCAAGGAAAACAAGTAGCGAATACGCCTGAAGGAGAAGTCTCAAAATTAATAGCAGATGAAGTAGCGACATTTATCGTTGGTCCGGCTGATGAAACACCGGTGAGTTATGAAAGTATCGCGACAGCGACAGGCGGAACATTCTATTCGAGCGGCTCTGATTTTGCAGGCATCATCGATACGCTTAGTGGTGAGATTACCAGCCTAGCTGATTATACAATTCTATTCATGACTGACGATTTCACCGCTTCGAAATTACATACTGTGAGAATAGCTGTTCACAGTTCAAAAGGAAGTGGACAAGCTACCTCAACCTTTACCTCACCAAGCAGTGTAAGCTATACGCGTGCGCTCAAGAGATTGAATGAGCAAAAAGCACTTATGTTGCTGAAACAGTAATCATTTCAACAATGGTTTAAAATCAGCCAGGGTCGCCCGGTAAATCGGGCGGCCCTTTTTATACACGAAAATAAAAATCTTACGTACGATTTTTTCTTACGTAAGATTTTTCTTATATCCCGATACCCTCCCCAGCAGCGCCAACATCCCATTCAGTATCGTCATAGGGTGCGGAGGGCAGCCGGGCAGATACAGATCAACTGGAATTACCGTGTCAGCGCCGCCGCACACATCGGGAGAACCGGCAAAAATGCCGCCCGATATCGCGCAGGCGCCGACCGCGATAACGATTTTCGGTTCGGGCATGGCGTCGTAGGTCTTTTTAAGGGCGAGTTCCATGTTCTTGCTGACAGGTCCAGTGACAAGGAGGGCGTCGGCGTGGCGCGGCGAAGCGGTTATCGCAATGCCGAAGCGGCTCAGATCGAAACCGATTGTCTCGAGAACGTTGATGTCCGCTTCGCAGGCGTTGCAGCCGCCCGCGCTCACCTGGCGGATCTTCATGGCGCGGCCAAAGACAGCGCGCATGCGCGCGTCAAGCGCTTCGATGAGTTGGCCCTCGACCCGCGATTCAGGAAGAGCTGCCCTAGCGCCCGCGGTTTCGTCGCGCACCGAGTCAGCCGCAGTCCGCGCGTTCGACAAGGCGCTCGTGGTTTGCGCAAGCTCCGTACGTAGCCTAAGCCCTTCCTTCGCGCGCGCCCCCATGCGGAAGCTGCCTGAAAAGTGGATCGCGCCACTCGGACATGCTGTTTCGCACTCGCCGCAGAAGAGGCAGCGTCCAAGATCGAGTGAAAGCTCAGTCGCTATGTGGGCGCGTACCTCGCTGCTCGCGGCATTTTGCGTGAATGCCCCATCCAGCATTCCAGGTCCGCGCACCGCGATCGCGTCGGTGGGACAGCGTTCGACACAGTCGCCGCAGGCGTCGCACCGGGCGCCATCGAGCACGGGAAGTCCACGGTACCGTGCCGGAAGCGCCGGGTCGCGCTCGGGAAAGGCGTTCGTTCTGTATCCCTGATGAAGCCTCGATTGTATCGCTTTCAGCATCGAATACCTCGCTATAGGTCAAAGCCGCAGTACGAGAGGTTGAAACTCTTGTTGCACAGCGGAAAATCGGAGATCTGCTGACCTCGGAGCGCGTATGCGAGCCCCGGCCAGTTGTGGAATGAGGGGTCGACGATCTTGTAGTGGCGGAGTCCACCGCGCGCATCGGTGATGGCGCAGTGACAGACTTGCCCGCGCCAGCCCTCGACAAGCGACACCGCGACAGAGTTCGGCTGAAGTCGTGGCACACCGGTTTCCATCCTCGCGCCGTTCTCTTCCGTAACACCGAGACTATGCACCGCGCCCGCGGTTGGAAGATTATGGAGCCACTCTAGCACTGTCTCTCCCGATCGCCGATACTCGAGCATCCGGACGAGGGCTCTCGCGTAGACATCGCCTTCGTTGCTTACCGACACAGGGATGGTCGAGAATCGATAGGCGCCGGAAGGATAATCTGCGCGCACGTCGCGCTCGATGCCGCAGGCGCGCGCACTAGGGCCTACCAAGCCGAGCTCGAGTGCTGTCTCGCGCGTGAGCGCGCCGGTGCGCTCGAAGCGCGCGAGTACCGAGGGGCTGTCCCAGAGCAGGGCAACCGCTTCGTCGGTGTCGCGCAGCACACTCGTGAGACGCTCCGCGAGCATGGCGGCAAGTTTTGCGTCCAGGTCGATTCCTACGCCTCCAACGCGAACAATTCCGCGCCCGAATCTGTTGCCGCAGAGTTCCGCGCTGAGGTTAAGCACGTCGCCGCGCAGTCGTCCGCAGAAGGATTTTGTGGGAAGATACCCAACATCGCCCGCGAGCGCGCCGAGGTCGCCGATGTGGTTCGCCATGCGCTCGAGTTCGAGCGCGATGCCCCGGATGATCTCCGCGCGCGCGTCCGGCGCGATTTCTGAGAGCGTTTCGAGCGCGGAGCTGTAAGCGATGGCATGACCCACCGTAGTGTCACCCGCCGCCGTCTCCACGAGGTGGATTCGCTTCTTTTCCGGCCACGCGAGGATTGCGCGCTCGACACCTCTATGTTGGTACCCGAGCGCGATTTCGAGGTGTTCGACGTCCTCGCCATAACACTGGAAACGGAAATGGCCCGGTTCGATAACACCCGCGTGGACCGGCCCGACCGCGACTTCGTGCGTCTGCCCGCCATCGAGCGCGTAAAAATCGTAATCCATGATAGCTCTGACAGGCTTGAGCCATGGGTGCCCTTCGGGGACAATGCCGGTATTTTCGAAAATCTCGCGCTCGAAGAGCTGCGCTTGAGGAAGCGCGGGTGTCAGCGAGGGGTATGATCGATCGACCTGGGCGCGGAGCCCGCCGATCGTCCCCCGCTCTGGAAATCCAAGAAACAGATAGAGCTGTGCAATGTCATCCTGAAGCGCAAAGAAGCTGAGCACCGAAGCGCCCTCCGCGATCGCCCCGCGCGCTTCTTCCGCGAACCGCTCGAAGGCGAGCAAGGGTATATCATCGAGCAGGACGCTCGTTCCGTGTGTGAAGAGTTTCATTTGAGGCTCCAGAGCGCTTCGGCCGCGTGTCGCATAAGGTCGCCGACAGCGCGCGGCATCCAGAGGCCGAGTAGCGCGAGGGCGGCGAGCGGCAAGATTATGACGAAGGCTTCGACCGCGCGTGGCCGCCCGTTTCCCGCGCGCTTCTCTACACCCCCCTGTGCCGCTGAGCTGGAGCCTTCGCGTCTCCACAGTGTGACGATCGCGTGCCTCGACATCATCAAAAACACGAGACTCGTCGCGCCAAGAAATATCGCGAGAGGCACAAACTGCCGAGCGTCGACCGCCGCCCTGGCCAGCATGAACTCACTCATGAAAATCGAAAACGGCACGATACCGATAAGGGCCGCGAGACTTACCGCGAAACCTCCCGCGTAGAGCCTATGTTTCGACCACGCGCCCGCGAACTCCGGGAGCTGGTTTGTACCGAGCTTTCTTCCCAGACTGCCCGCGCTGAAGAATCCCGCCGTCTTCGCGAGCGAGTGGTTCAGCGTGTGGAAAAGCCCCGCGAGCGCTCCAATCGGTCCCAGCGCGTACGCGAAGGCAATGATGCCCATGTGCTCCACCGAGCAATACGCGAGCATGCGCTTCGCATCCCGCTGAAAGAAGATGAAAATCGCTGAGAGGATAATCGACAGCATCGCGATGGCGAGAAGGAGGAGCTGAGCCTTCGAGAGGACGCCGCCCGCCAGCGCACCGACACCGGGGTCTGACCCCACCAGCGGCAGAAAACGGAGAATGCAGTAGAGCGCCGCGTTCAAGAGGAAACCAGAGAACATTGCCGACACTGGGCCAGGCGCCTGGCTGTGCGCGTCGGGAAGCCAGTTGTGCATCGGGGCGAGACCGGCTTTCGTGCCGTATCCTATCAGGATGAACACAAAGGCCGTCAGCGCGAGGTTTGGTTTGAGCGCGGCGCGAATCGCGTAGAGATGGGACAGCGAGAGGCTGTCGCTCCCCACGAGCCCGGCGTGCTGCCCGGCCGCCGCCATCAGAAGCGTGCCGATAAAGGCGAGCGCGACGCCCACCGAGCACATGATGATGTACTTCCACATCGCCTCGAGCGAGGCCGGATTGCCCTTTCGGTAGATGAGGAACGCGGTGAAGAGAGTCGAAGCCTCGAGCGCCACCCACATGACACCGATATTGCCGGTGAGCATCGCGGCACTCATCGCGGCATACGCGCCGAGCCAGAGGCCGCCGAATCGCTTCGCGTACGCGAGATCGATACCTTTGCCACCTTCAAAGTACGCGAAGGCGTAAAGCGTCGAGGGCAGAAAAACCACAAGCGAAAGAATAACGATATGCCACGCCGAGAAGGCGTCCGCGCGGAGCAGCTCGCCCGCCGCCTCGATCGAACCGCCACCTCCCGCCGCGCTGACGAGAACCACGCTCATCACCGCGTCGATCAGCGAAACCGCGATCAATACCGCGAGCACCCCTCGAGTCGTTCGACAGAGCAGCGCGAGCGCGACCCCCGCGAGGGGCACGAGAATGAAACTGCTCATTAAAAGTGTGTCCATCGCTTACCCCTTCAGAGAGTCCAATTTCTGGACATCGAAGTGCTCGAACTCTTCGTGAATCTTGCTCGTCGCCACCGACATCACGAATACCGCCACAATCGCGTCGAAGAGGACGCCCAGTTCGACGATCATCGGGATATCGCGCACAAAAGCCAACCCCAGGCAGTAAATGCCGTTTTCGAGGAGGATGTAGCCGAGGATCTGCATGATCGCGAGTCTTCTGCCCACGATGAAGAACGTTCCCGAAAAAATCGTCGAGAGCGCCACCGTCGAGAGCAGGAGCAGCGAGGAGCCAATAAAGTCGATCCGGATGCTGATCCACAGCGAAGCGAAGATGAGCATCAGTATGATCGCCCCGGAAAAAAAGTAACCGACAATCGGCCGCAGTTCCCGGCTTGTGCCCGACCTGTTCAGGCTTCTCCGCAGAATGATGGGGAAGAGCACACCGCGCAGCGAAAGCCCGACAATCGCGATCGCGACGAGCTCGAAGGTCATGCCTCTCTGAAAGCCGATGACCAGGGGCAGCGAGCCGAGGGCGATGCCCTGGATAGCCGCGAGATTAATGCAGGTGCCTAAGCGGCTGTTCGCGGCGAGGGCGAGGTTGGTGATCAGCACGACCACCAAGAGCATATTCTGTATCGATGTCATAGTATCCCCTCGAGCACGATGGCCAGAAGCGCGA
>JAKALZ010000144.1 GCA_021813065.1 bacterium | reverse complement strand
CCAACGCCGATGTCGCCCGCGGGCACATCCGTGTCCGGGCCGATGTGGCGGTAGAGCTCTGTCACAAAACTCTGGCAGAAGCGCATGATCTCATTGTCGCTCTTGCCGTTCGGATCGAAATCCGAACCGCCCTTGCCGCCGCCCATGGGCAGGCCCGTGAGCGAATTTTTAAAGATCTGCTCGAACGCGAGGAACTTGAGCGTGGAGAGCGTGACTTTCGGATGGAAGCGAATGCCGCCTTTATACGGGCCAATGGCTGAGTTAAACTGCACCCGGTATCCGCGGTTGATGTGGTATTCGCCTTTATCGTCGACCCAAGGCACGCGGAACATCACGACACGCTCGGGCTCGATTATGCGCTCGAGAATCTTCTGCTGTTTGTACTTCGGTTCCGCTTCGATGAGTGGGGTAATCGATTCCAGCACTTCCTCGGAGGCTTGCAGGAATTCGCTTTCCCATGGATAACGGGCGCGGAGACCATCCAGTACTTCTTTTATGTAGGAATTCATGGCTCCCTCCTTTAAGGGATTGTTCTAGTTCATTCTGTCGGCGGGAGTGCCGACGTGTAAAATTCTATACCTGCTTATCGATTTGCGCAAGCAAAATTGATATTTGAAATGCTGTTTTGTTTTATGAAATGCTGGGGCTTGATTCGACCGCCGCTTCGCCCTCCGCGTCGATGCGTTCGATTCGTATCGTGATGAGCCTGTGCCCTTCCATAGACTCGACCGTGAATCGGAGATCTAGCGCGCGCACCTCTTCTCCTACCGAAGGAATTCGTTCAAAGAGATTAACGACATACCCCGCCAGACTGTCATACTCGCCGGAAGGAAGCTGTGAACCTATCACCTCATTGAGGTCATCAAGGTGAATCTTCGCGTCGCAACGCCAAGCGTTCTCCCCGATCTGAGTAATCTGGTCTGCCTCTTCATCGAATTCGTCCTGTATTTCGCCGACGATCTCCTCAATGATGTCTTCGAGGCTGATGATGCCCGCGGTGCCACCATACTCGTCTACCGCGATCGCGATGTGAACATGCCGACGCTTGAATTCTTTGAGAAGCGAATCGATTCGTTTGGTTTCAGGAACGAAATAAGGCGGGCGAATGAGCCGTTTAAGCTCAATCGCTTCCTTTCGAACTAGTGCCGCGAGCACATCCTTCGCGTAGAGAATGCCGACGATATTGTCGATCGTATCAGCGTAGACAGGAATGCGCGAGTGCCCCGATTCAACCAGGGTCGCGAGTATCTCATCGATGGACGCCACATCTTCCACGCAGATCGTGTCGGTGCGGGGGACCATCACATCCCTCACGAGCGTTTCTGGGAGGTGCTCTACTCCCTCGATCATCTCGCGCTGCTCTTCCTCCGACGCATTTTCAGGCTGTGGAGCTCTCGAGTGGGGACCAAAAAGCTGTGAGAGAAGACTCATAGAATGATGCTACCTCCAAGGCGCCGCACAAGGTCTTCCTGCTGTCGCAGCATGGGCTGTTCGGGAGAGTTATCCGTGTGATCCATGCCCGACAGGTGCAAGACTCCGTGTACGATGAGGCGTCGTAGCTCTTCGTCGGGGCTAGCGAGAAATTCAATCGCGTTTCTTTCCATCGCGGGTACGCTGACGACAATGTCGCCAGCGATGTAGACGGGCTTGCCTGAGTTCCCCTCCTCAACAGGCTCATACTCTCCAAGCGTGAATGACAAGACATCGGTGGGCGCGTCGATGTGGCGATAATCACGGTTAAGTTCTTGCATCATTCCGTCGCCGCAGAAGACGAGGGACACGAGCCAATCGCGCGTTCCGAGCTCGTCGAGAACCGCGAGGGCAAAATCCGCCGCCTTCGCGGCCCACGCCGGCTCATCAATTTCGAGCACTGAGTATCGCACTTCGTTGCCGTTCATTGTCGCTCCTGCCCGGGATATTCAATGCGTGTGTGCATCTGCGACTGCAGAATTCGCGTGAAAGCCCGCTCGGCGATCTCGACATCACGCAGCGTGAGCTCGCTCTCCTCAAGCTGACCGTTGGTGAGCTTGTGGAGTATGAGCTGGTGTACGAACTGTTCGAGCTTTGGGGTGCTGGGATTCTTGAGCGACCTCGAAGCCGCTTCGATGGTGTCCGCAAGCATCACCACTCCCGCCTCTTTGCTCTTGGGGCGCTCACCTTGGTAGCTAAAGGACTGCAGATCCGTCTCCTGCGCCCCATCCTTCGCCTTGCTGATGATCGCCTCCATAACCGAGTTGCCGTGGTGTTGACCGATAATCTCGATCACTTCCCTCGGTAGACCGATCTCTCGCGCGCGCTCGATGCCGTCTTTGACGTGGCGGCGTATGATGCTCGCGGAGAGCGTCGGATTGATGTCATCGTGTCGGTTGGTGCCCTTCTGATTCTCCGTAAAATATTCTGGATGATCGATCTTCCCAATGTCGTGATAGTACGCGCCGACCCTCGCGAGAAGCGCGTTCGCGCCAATATCCTTGGCCGCCGCTTCCGCCAGATGGGCGACATTCATCGAGTGCGCATAGGTTCCTGGCGCGTTCGTCAGCATTTCCTTGAGCACAGGCGCGTTGATGTCAGCGAGTTCCATAAGTCGGAACTGCGTCGATTTATCGAGAAGGCGCTCGAAGAGCGGCAAAAGGAGGAGGATGAAGGAGCCGCCCGCGAAACCATTGATCGCTCCGAGCCCCATGGCCTGGACCACCTCAGCCGCGGCAGGCTTTTGATTGAACAGGAGAATCACCGCTAGAAATGCCTGCACGAGAGCTTGAAACACCGACGCGCGCGCGAGCATGATCCGCGTCTGTGCTGTCCGCATGGTGAGCGTTGCCGATATTCCCGCGAGCAAGATGCCGATCATGAACTGCGCGTTGAGATTTGTCGCCGCCCCTGTGAGAAAAAACGATATGAGGCTGAAGAAAATGCCCGTTCGTGCCCCGTAGAGCAGCGACACGAGCCCCGCGAACATTGACGCGGGTACAAAGAGCGCTCCCAAGTAAATATTCTTGCTCTCAATGATATTTTGAACCGCCAATATCCAGTAAAAGAGAATGAGGAGCGAGGAGAGCAGGAAGATGAGAGAGGAGCGATCGCTTGGAAAATCGGAGAGCGCGGGCACGCGCGCGAGCAGAAATCCCAGGAGCGCGGCGACCAGCAGCAACCCCAGGCCCGTCATCAGCACCCCAACATCCGACACCACGATCGATGAGCGAATTGTCTTGATCTGCTGATAAATCTCTGGGGTAACAAGGTCGCCCTTCCGCACGAGTATTTCGTTGCGGCTTACGAATCTGGTTACTGGTTCGACACCTGCTTTTGCCGCCGCCAGACGTTTCTCAGAGAGATCCTGGTCGAAAAAAGTATTCTCTTTCAAAAGCGCCTTTGCTAGAATTCGCACATAGATCTTCATCGATTCAGGCACCCTTCGCGCATCCATCTCGTCCTCGAGATGGCTTGAAAGATTGGTGAGTGTCGCCATGCCTGAAACGGAGAGCTGTTCGCTCTCTTCTCTACCGTTCAGCGTTCGCACCAACTCATAGTAGTTCGGATTAAAGCGATCGAAGACACCATCGGGAACCGATACAACGCCTTTACTCAAAAGACTCTCGACAATATCGCTTACATAGACGAAAGTCTGGGTGCTGAGCTTCGCGCGGATAATGGATGTGTACTGCGAGTTCTGCAAAAAATCAGGAAAACGGCTCTGGAGAAGGAGACCGAGGGCGTCATCGCTCCCCGATTCGCTGTTGACCAACTGCAGATAGTACGAGGAAAAGGCTTCAGCCTTTTCTCTCACGTATGAGGTGATTTTATCGTCAAGCACGAATACGGCGAGCACGAGTCGCTCTTCCGCGGCAATTTTGCGCTGGGTCGCCTCGCGGTCGATGTACACTGTGTCTTTACCGGCATAAATGTCGGCGTCCGCCACCTTGCCCGCCTCAACGGATCGAAGCGAATTGCGGCTGCCAAACGATGAGGGACCGAGGATGAGGAGACCAGCGCCCGCGATGATCACCGCAGCGAAAAAGATCCACACTGAGGGCTTGAGAGAACCTACTTTCTGAAGCGTGTTCTTCAGCGTCGCCTTTTCACTGTTCTTTTTCATACGCCTCGATTATTTTCCTCACGAGCGAACTTCGCACGACATCGCGGGCATCGAGCCGGCTCACGAAGACATCGTCTATGTTTTCGAGGAGATTGACCGCGTGCACGAGCCCAGACTCGGTTTTTTTCGGTAGATCGATCTGCGTGATATCCCCCGTCACGATCGCCTTGGTGTGCTCTCCAAGTCTCGTAAGGAACATCTTCATCTGCTCTTTCGTGGTGTTCTGACCCTCGTCCAGAATGACGATGCAGTTCGTGAGGCTCCGACCGCGCATATACGCGAGAGGAGCTACCTCAATTGCCCTGCTCTCCTCGAGTCGATGAATTGTCTCATACGGCACGAGCGCTTCCATAGCGTCGTAGAGCGGACGGAGATAGGGGTTGATCTTCTGCTCGAGATCGCCCGGCAGAAAGCCAAGGCTCTCACCAGCTTCAACAACTGGCCTCGTCAGCACGAGCTTCCTGCGCGAGCGAGAGAGAATTTCCCGGAGCGCGTACGCCATTGCCAGAAAGGTTTTGCCCGTGCCCGCTGGCCCCACAGCAAATGATAAATCGTGGGCCATGATACCTTGGAGATAGAGGCTCTGCCCGCTCGAGCGCGGAAACACTTTTCCAAAACCATTGGGAATCTGAACGCAGGTGTCGAGAAATTTTAAAACCTCGTCGCTGCGAGGCTGCTCACCGTTGTACCGCGCATTCGTGGATCTGTCGCCTTCCGGCGTGAGTTCCGCGTGGAGAGCGATTATGAGTTCAGGTGTCGCGGGCATGCCATCTTCGATGGAGACACCTATCGCGCTGACCAGTTTCGAAAAGAGCTCGCCCACGCCGCGGTCTTCGCTGTCGATTGAGAGTTCATTTCCTCGGGAACGCACGGGCGTGCCGAGAAGGCTGCTAATCACGGACAGATTATAATCGTTCGCTCCGCAGAGTTCAGCGAGGATCCGCGTGTCTTCAAGAACTATATGTGAAGGACTCAATCGCACTCCTGAGATTCATACAAAATCATCTAAATACAACTATACTATGCTGTGAACCGCGTTTCCATACCTTCAGCGAGCGGAGCGACTCGCCTGAGAATCCACCTAGAAAAGCGCCACGGTATGCTCGCGCGGCGATACTTCTGCGTTCACTGGCTGAAACTCCCTTGCGTGTAGGTCACCGAACTCTTGATCGCCGAGATGTCCTTCCAGGTCACCGCGAGATTGAAGTCGACATTCATCTCGTAGTAGGGCCTTCCCGAAGTCGGCGTGATGAGTGTGGGGCCCGCGTTGACGCTCCCTGACAGGACCCAGTCGTGCGCGTCGACCGCGAGCGTCAGCGA
>JAKALZ010000143.1 GCA_021813065.1 bacterium | reverse complement strand
TCCTGGTGATCGCCGCGGTGGCGAGCCTCGTCTGGCCGTGCCAGCGCTGGCTACGAAGTAGGCTGGAGCGTGTCCTCTTCCACGACGTCTACGACTATGTCGCGACGCTGCGTCGGCTGAGCGACGAGGATTGGGCGCGCATTCGGATAGGGGAAGACGCGATAGGCTTCGCATGGCTCAGGCCTGGCGCGATGTACGATCCGCACCTGGTGCTGGCCGGCGCAGTGCGCGCGGCATCCAAGCCGCAAGTTGAAGCCGCGAACGGAAGCGCGCGCCGCGCGGCGCTGGAACCAGAGAGCGCGTCGGCGAGGGCTGCCTCGTCAGCTTCCGCGCGACATGATTCCGAGTCATCGCCCCTGTCCTCCACAAACCCAATGGTAACACCAGCCTCAACCGAAGCCCTCATCGAACTCGCAACCGGCCAGGTGCCGCGCGCGCTCCTCTCGAACGCCCTCGCCTCGATGCCGGTGGATATCAGCATTGTCGACGCCGACGACCGCGTCGTGTATTACTCCGACTCGCCGCACCGCATTTTCCCGAGGAGCCCTGCGGTCATCGGCAGAGCGGTGCAAAACTGCCATCCCCAAAAATCAGTCGCAACGGTCAATCGCATCCTCGACGCCTTCCGCAAAAAAGAAAAAAAGGACGCGCGCTTCTGGCTCGAGATGGGCGGACGATTTATCCTGATCGACTATATCGCGCTCTACGATGCGAAAGGCGAGTATGCCGGCACGCTCGAATTCAGCCAGGATCTTACCGAGCTGCGTGCGCTGCAGGGGCAGCACCGCCTCCTCGACTGGGATTGAGGACCGCGCAGCGAACAATACTCGAGAAAAAACGGAAGGGGTGGCGGCTCAAAATCGAGTCGCACCCCTCAGCCCTTCACGCTGTGCGCAAGGCGAATATCGCCCTTCAAAACAGGAACGGCAGCCGCGTGTCCGGGTTTTTTCCGAAGCAGGTAAGCTGATCGATATTCTCGATCTTCGAGCCATGCAGAAGCGCGAAGAGCACGCGTTCGATCCCTAGCCCGCCGCCAAACACCTGCGGGAAAAGCCCTCGCCCGCGATCGTCGCGCATGTGCGCGACCGCGAGGAAAGGTCCGTACCCTTCAAGTTCGGTGATATTCAGAAGATTGCCCTCCGCGTCGAAGCGGGGCGCTTCCCGCAGGATGCCGTTGTCGAGAAGGCGTGCGACAATCGCGTCGTATACCCACTCGCGCAGGCCTCCAGAGAGCACTTCATAGGCTTTCCCGAGCGTTCCGTCAGGGTACAGCGGCGCCGCGCAGAGATCATAATTGAAGACGCTCCTCGACGCGATGCTCCCCTTCGCGGGCCGCGAACCATCCCGTTTCAAGTAGGGATACACCAGGTCGTAGTTCTCTCGCAGGAGCCCGAGCACCCAAAAAAACTGGACGCCGGCTTTTTCCCCAAGCTTCTCCTCAAGCCCGATTCCCTCGTGATCTTCCTGCTCGTCTTTGTAGTAGCGAGGGAATGGTTTCTGCGGCACCGCGAGCGTTACACCAAGGGCCGCCAGGCTGTCGGCCGCGAGCGCGAGCACTTTCTTGACGCTGTAGATGATCAGATCCTCGAAGAAATCGAGCGCGGAATCCCGCTCTCGCGCAAGCGCTTCAGCAGTCGACTCAGGGCGATCGAAATAGTCGTCTTCGCTGATATAGGTGCCTCGCTTCAGCTCGATGTCCATCTGCGAAAAATCGATGAGATACTTGTGCCGCATCGTTGTGGAGGGCAACTCCAACCTGATGTTCGGAGAGTCGATGTACACGCCCGCGATAGAAGGATTGATGCAGGCGAGCATCTTCGAGTAGATCATCGAGTGCGTTGTTCGGTAGGAAGTACCCTGAAAGAGGATCTCAGGCACATGCTCCACGCTGTGGCAGAGAGGATCGGTGACAGGCGAGAGTGAGACGCGATCGATGTTCAGGATGCCTCTCGATACGAGAAACTCCTGAAGACCGAGCACGAGGGCAGTTCGAATCTTGAGCGCGTGCGCGAGCTCATCGCTCGTCCACTTCTTTACGTAAGCGCTGTCGACATACTCGCTGAAGGAGCTGCCCTGTTCCGATATCGATTTCTGAAAACGCTCAAGAGAGCCGCCAATCGCGGAAGTTGCGATGTCCATCGCTTCAATCGATTTCATTCATATTCTCCCAGTGGAGAGGATCGTTCACACACCGACACGCTTCGGCGACGCCGCGAGCAATGTCAGTCGGCTAGAACGATGCTTCATTACCACCGGGGACGCGGACTCTGTCCTCCATCCCCTTCACCTCCGTATTCCGCCGCTGGCGGTGCGCTGGCACGAATAAAAAAAGCCGGTCCCGAATCCGGAACCGGCTGGCATATCCGCGCGATCTGTGCGCTTATAATTTCGGCTCCGGCTCCGTGTGTCGCGGATTATTATCATTGAGGAAATTGCCGTTATTGCCGAAAGAAACACGCACCATGCGTATCTTGTAGCGTAAATACATAAATATGTCAACCATAGCGCGCTCTTGACCAAAGTCGCGCATTTGGGACATAGTCCGCGTTATGGAGAGCATCGATTCTAAACTGACGCGCGCGATTATGGCATGTCTTTTCGCCGCCTTGATTTCACTCGGCGCGTACATCGCGATTCCCATTCCAGGTACCCCAGTGCCGATCGTGCTGCAGAACATGTTCATCATACTCGCGGGCTTCATCCTCGGACCTTGGTGGGGGCTCGTCGCCGTTGTTTTCTATTTACTGCTGGGAACGGTCGGCATGCCGGTATTCTCAGGCGGCACTGGCGGACTCGTCAAATTCGCGGGACCCACCGGCGGCTACCTTATCGGCTATCTGCCTGCCATCCTCATCTTTGGGCTGATATCGCGCCTCGGAAAATCCACGTGGTACTTCAACATTATCGCGGGTATGCTCGGTATGGCGGCGGTGTACGCGCTGGGATTGCCGAGGCTTAAGGCGGTGCTTGGCATAGACTGGACAAAAGCGATCGCGACCGGACTCCTCCCTTTCATTCCCGGCGATATCGCGAAAATCATCGTAGCAGCCTTCCTGGCCCCGCCGATTCTGCGCGCGCTCCAGCACATTGAACAGCATGCCGCCGATGAGTGAGCTCTTCCGCGCCTCTGCGCTGAGGCACCGCTTTCCGGATGGAACCTTTGGTCTCAATGAGGTGAATCTTTCAATTGAAGAAGGAGAATTCGTCATCATCGCGGGTCGCAATGGCGCGGGCAAATCGCTTCTCATGCGGCACTTTGTGGGTCTTTCCGCGCCAACTTCTGGCAAGGTGTTCTATCGCGGCGCGTCGGTAGCCGAACGGATACCCCTCATCCGAAAAGAGGTAGGTTACGTGTTCCAAGACACAGAAGCGCAGATTTTTGGTCAGACCGTGCGCGAAGACCTCGCGTTTGGGCCTGCCAATCTAGGTGTCAAAGGCGCAGAGCTTGAGCGTTCGATCGACGCCGCGCTCCACGACGCGCACATGGATGGTATGGCGGATCGACGCCCTCCCACGCTCTCCGGAGGCGAAAAGCGCCGACTTGCGATGGCGGGCGTACTCGCCATGCGACCACGCTGCATCATTCTCGACGAGCCCTTCGCCAATCTCGATTTTCCTTCGATTCACGATATCCTCAGCGTGCTCTCAACCTTGCGCGCCGAAGGCGTCACCCTCGTTGTACTCACGCACGAGATCGAGAAAGTGATGGCGCTCGCGTCGCGCCTCATCATCCTGGATGCAGGACGCATCGCGTTCGACGCGCTTCCCCGCGAGGCGCCAAAATCGATATTTACGGCCAGCGGACTCGTGTGTCCGTACCGCGAGTGCTATCCATGGCAGATCGACTGACGAATCCTTTCGCCTTCGAGCCTGGGGGGAGTGCTCTCGCGCGATTCCACCCGCTCGCCAAGCTCGGATTTCTCCTCGCCGTAACCTCGGCGTCGATGCGCGCGCGCCCCGAGTTCGTGGCGGCACTTTTCGCGCTGTCCCTGGTTCTCTCGATCCAAATTCCGAGAGCGGGGAGCGGTCCACTCCGCGCAATCGCTCTCCTCGCGCTTTTCGCGGCGCTGGTACGTGGCATGCTCCCTGGAGATGGCAGGCTCTTCGACAGTGGAACGCTGCCAGAATCCGCCCTCTACGCCGCGCGTCTCTTTAGCGTGTACCTCTACTCAAGGATATTTTACGCGACGACGAGAGTGAGCGAGATCGGCGACTGGTTCACCGCGGCTTTCCGCGCGGCGCGAACCGTATGGCGACGCATTACCGTGGTTATTATTCCGCGCCGCGCAAATCCGCGGAACACCGCCTGCTCCGTGCCTTCCGGCTCCGCGAGCCTCCCTGTCCCTAGCATTCTCTCCGATCCTGGCATGCTCTTCTCCATCGCACTCCTCTTCCTGCCGAGAATATTCGATGCTCACCGCCGAATTCGCGAAGCAGGAGAGATGCGAGGGATTTTGCTGTCGCGGCGGAACGCGCGCCGTTCGCTGGCGATGCTCGAGCACTTCATCGTCGAAAGCATGATGATCGCGTATAGAACTTCGCTCGCGATGCAGGTTCGCGGCTACTCTCCCGAAAGGGGCTTGCGGCTTTCCGCGCTCAAGCGATTGGATTGGGTTCTTCTCGCCGCGTCGGCGGGGCTCCTTATGCTGCGGTGATGTGGCGGTTTTTCACAACTATTTCAAAATGTAACGTGCTTCTTCCCATGGTTCCGGCAGACTCTTTCCTGCCTCCGAGCCCGAAATTTCAAGCTCGATTGTCCATAGCTCTATGGGAAATGCCTTGCCCTGCACGAAAGCCGGCCCCAATTTTTTGAGTGTAATGCTTTCGCCATCGGCGAGCGTGAGATCCAAGGCAGGCGGTAGCGCGCTGGAGTCAGGCACGGCGCTGGAGGCTGGCGCATCCGGCGCATCCAAAGCGGCAATCGCCGCGTGTCGTGCCTGCGCCGCTGTCGCGATTGGCGCATCCGGCGCACTTTGCGAAGCGAACGCAGCGAACGCTGCCGCTACCGTCTCGCTCATCGTGAGCACAAGAGTCCCGATCGATTTATTCGCCGCCTCGAGCCGGCTCGCGACATTCACCGAGTCGCCCACCGCCGTGTATGCGAAGCGTAGACTGGAGCCGAGATTGCCGACTACCGCCTGCCCCGTGGCCACACCAATCCGCGTGTGGGGCGCCACCCCATACCGTGCCACGAAACGGGGACCGGCGGCGTCCAATTGCCTCTGAATGCGCATCGCGGCGGAAAGCGCGCGTACCGCGTGGTCCTCTATATTCAGCGGTGCGTTCCAGAATGCCACCACCGCGTCTCCTACATATTTGTCGAGCGTTCCGCCCCGTTTGAGTATCTCGGCACTTATAATACCGAGATACTCGTTCAAGAACCGCGCGAGCTCTTCGGGACCTAGCCTTTCTGAAATCGACGTGAACCCCTCAAGGTCCGAGAAGAGCACCGAGATAACGCGCGACTCGCCGCCGAGCCTAAGCTTCTCTGGTTCCTAGATC
>JAKALZ010000142.1 GCA_021813065.1 bacterium | reverse complement strand
CCCGCTAAGCGCAACATCGGCATCGTGTTCCAGAACTACGCCATCTTTCCCCACCTCTCGGTGAAGAACAATGTCGCCTTCGGCCTCAAGAACCGAAAGTATCCGAAGGACAAGATCGAATCCGAAACGCTCAAATTTCTCGATCTCATGAAGATCGACCAGTTCAAGGACCGCATGCCCGACAGACTCTCCGGCGGCCAGCAGCAGCGCGTCGCCCTCGCGCGCGCACTCGTGGTCTCGCCCGATGTGCTCCTCATGGACGAGCCGCTCTCCAACCTCGACGCCAAGCTGCGCGTCGAGATGCGCCAGACGATCAAAGAGATCCAGAACCGCGTGGGCATCACCACGGTCTACGTAACTCACGACCAGGAAGAGGCCATGGCCATCTCGGACCGCATCGCCGTCATGAAGGACGGGGTGATACAGCACATCGGCGCGCCCAAGGACATCTACCAGCGGCCGGCCAATCTCTTCGTGTCGAGCTTCATCGGGCGCACAAACCTCCTCGACGCCGAGGCCACCGTTGAACGCGGCCAGATGCTGATCACCTTCAAAGACGGATTCAGGCTTTCGCTCAACAGAGTGAAGTCTGAGCACCTAAAGAGCCAGAAGGTCATCGTCTCGATCCGCCCGGAAGAGTTCGTGATCACGGGCGATGAGGAGAACAGCCTGAAGGGCACGATCGACTCGAGCGTCTTCCTCGGGCTCAACACGCACTATTTCATCCACCTCGAGTCGGGCCAACAGCTCGAGATCGTCCAGGAGTCGAAGATCGACGAGATCATTCCGGAGAAGAGCCGGGTTTTCCTCGGCGTCAAAGCAGAAAAGATCAATGTGTTCACCGGGGATGGGAGCCGCAACATCCTCGAAGGTGTGCACAACGACGCCGAAGCCTACAGCGAGGCGTGATATGGCGCGAAAAAAACTCTTCGATGTGTGGGCTGTCATCTATCTGACGATTTTTATCGCCTACACCCTCTTTCTGATCTACCCGATGTTCATCGTGCTGCGGAATTCCGTCGTCGGAGAGAGCGGAAGCTTCAGTATGGAGTGGTTCACGAAATTCTTCAGCATGAAGTATTACTCGCAGACCCTCATCCACAGCTTCAACGTGACGATCGCCACGACATTCCTGTCGCTGATCATCGGCGTTCCGCTCGCGTATTTTTACAATCTCTACGAGATCAAGGGCAAAACGGTCATCCAGGTGCTGATCATCCTCTGCTCG
Source organism: bacterium (assembly GCA_021813065.1). Lineage (GTDB taxonomy): Bacteria > Spirochaetota > Spirochaetia > Treponematales > Rectinemataceae > Rectinema. The sequence continues at coordinate 4,277 of JAKALZ010000142.1, read as the reverse complement.
ATGTCCGCGCCCTTCATCGGCGCCTACGCGTGGATACAGCTCCTCGGCCGCATGGGCATCGTAACCGTGTTTCTCAAGTCGACTTTCGGCATCACGATTCCGAATATCTACGGTTTCAACGGCATCGTGCTCGTGCTGACGCTGCAGCTCTATCCGCTCGTATTCCTGTATGTGTCCGGAGCGCTGAAGAACATCGACAACTCGCTGCTCGAAGCTTCCGACAATCTCGGCTGTAGCGGCGTGCCGCGCTTTTTCAAGGTAATCATTCCCCTCTGCATGCCCACTATTCTCGCGGCGTCCCTCCTCGTGTTCATGAGGGCCTTCGCGGACTTCGGCACGCCCCTCCTCATCGGCGAGGGCTACCGCGTCTTCCCGGTCGAAATTTACGCGCAGTTCCTCAGCGAGACAGGCTCGAACTACAACTTCGCCGCGGCGATCAGCGTCATCGCCATCATCATCACCGCGCTTATCTTCATTATCCAAAAGTGGCTCTCGAACCGCTTCGCCTTCACGATGAACGCCCTCCACCCTATCGAGCGCAAGCCCGCGCGCGGTCTTGGCGGATTCTTCATGCACCTCTATACCTACCTCGTGGTCGGACTCGCGTTCCTTCCCCAGCTTTACATTGTGTACCAATCCTTCCAGAACACCTCAGGCAAGCTCTTCAAGCCCGGCTACTCGTTCAGCAGCTACAAGACAGCCATCCAGCGCCTCGGCGAGTCGATTCCCAATACCTTCATCATCGGCGGCATCGCGCTCATCTTCGTGGTATTCTTCGCGATCCTCATCGCGTACTTTGTGGTGCGGCGCGGCAACATCATCACCCAGACTATCGATACCATGTCGATGCTGCCCTACATCATCCCAGGCTCGGTGGTCGGCATTGCCCTCGTCATGGCGTTTAACAGCAAACCCTTCGTGTTGACCGGCACCATCACCATCATGGTCATCGCGCTCTGCATCCGCCGTCTGCCCTACACGATCCGCTCTTCCGTCGCGATACTCCAGCAGATACCCCTCACCACGGAGGAAGCGGCCATCAGCCTCGGCGCGTCGAAAATGAAAACCTTCTTCGCCGTCACCGTGCCCATGATGTCCAACGGCATCATCTCGGGCGCCATCCTGAGCTGGGTCATGATCATCACCGAGCTGTCGACGGCCATCATCCTCTACAACTCGCGGACCGTAACGCTGACCCTGGCGGTGTACACCTTCGTGACGCGCGGCAACTACGGCTACGCGGCGGCCCTCGCCACCGTGCTCACGGCGCTCACCATCGTATCGCTTCTCATTTTCATGAAGGTGTCGAAGTCGAAGGAGATAACGTTCTAACTCGCTGACGAGACTATTGACTTTCTCATGTGAATGCAAAAAATATATATTTGTATATAATGCCCGCAACTGGGGGTGCGCTCCGTGTTCCTGATGATGGTCAATAATCTCGCGCTCATCCTCGTCATGCTCGTGGTTTACCAGTATCTCCACGAAAGGATTTATGTGCGTTTCGCCTCCAAACAGGTGTTCTCCACGCTCTCCGGCCTGCTCTTCGGGATTGTCGGTATTCTCTCGATGCTTGACACTCACGATCTCATGCCCGGCATATTCTTCGATGGACGCACGATCGTGCTTGGCATCGCGGGAGCATTCGGAGGCCCTCTCGTCGCGTCTATAGCCGCGGTCATGTGCGCTGGCACGCGCCTCCTTCTGGGAGGGCAAGGCGCCCTCTTGGGCATCGTCGCGATTGTGGAAGCCGCGACTCTCGGGACTGTCTTTCACGAGCTCGTAAAGGCCAAAAGGCTCACGTTCACCGTGCCATGGCTGCTCGCGCTCGCCCTCGCGATCCACGGCATTCAGCTGGCGATCAATCTATTTCTTCCCAATCGTTTGGGGTACGAGATTATCCCCATCATCGCCCCGACGATTCTAATACTCTTTCCCCTTACTTTCCTCGCGATATCCTTGATTTTTCTCTTTCTCCAAAAGAGCCAGGATGAGCACGCGAGCCTCAACGCGAGCGAGCTTCGGTACCGCATGATGTTCGAGAACAACACCGCGATGATGCTCCTCATCGACCCAGAGGATGGGCGAATCGTGGACGCGAACCTCGCGGCGGCATCCTTCTACGGTTATTCGCGCCAAACACTGCGGCAGATGAAAATTACGCAGATCAACACCTTGAACCAGGAAGAAGCGCAAGAAGTGCTCCAGCGCATGCTCGCCGCGAACCATGGCTACTTCACGCTGCGCCACCGGGACGCCGCGGGCGAAATGCGCGATGTCGAGATCTACTCCGCGAGCTTACGTTTCGATGGCAGAATCCTGCTCCACGAGATTATCCACGATGTGACCGATCGCGAACACGCGCTTCGTGAGCGGCTCTTGCTGTACGAGGCGATCGATGAATCATTCAACGAAGTGTACACCTTTGACGACGCTGCGCTGCACTTCACCTACGCCAGCCAAGGAGCGCTTCGCAACCTCGGCTACACCATGGAGCAGATGCGTGAACTCACGCCGATGGATCTCAAACACGACTTGCCCGTATCGGAATTCATGGAATATATACGGCAGCTCCGTTCAGGCGAGAAATCCAATATCGTATTTCAAGCCACACATACGCGCGCCGATAGAACCACGTATCCTGTCGAAGTGCGCCTCTCTCTGTACAAGGGAGGAGAAGCACCGGTTTTCTTGGCCATTATCGCGGATATGACCGAACATGCGCGAGCGATGGATGAGATTGCGAGTCAGATGAACGAGCTCAAGCGCTGGCATACAATTACCCTCAATCGCGAGGAGCGGATCATCGGTCTCAAGCGTGAAGCGAACGCGCTTCTCAAAGAAGCCGGATTGCCGCAACGCTACAAAGGAGAGCACATAGAAGGAGCACAGGATGCGTGAAACACCCCACTACTCCACAGAAGAGATCCAAGCTCGTCATGCGCTCCTCAGTCTGATTGAAGATCAAATGATCACCGAGGAAGCCTTGCGGCGTTCCCAGTCGAAGCTCGAGCAGCTCATTGCCGCCATCAAGGGTATGGCACAAGCTCGCACGCTCAACGAAATTCATCACATCGTAGTCACCTCGGCGCATGAGCTTGTCCAGTCCGAGGGCGCGACTATCGTGCTTCGCGAAGGCGATTTCAGCGCATATATCGATGAGGACACTATTGCCCCGCTCTGGAAGGGAAAGAAATTTCCGCTCGACTCCTGCATTAGCGGATGGGTGATGCGGAACAAGACTTCCGCTGTTATCCCTGAAATCTACGCCGACAGCCGCATTCCCGCGGATCTGTATAAGCCCACCTTTGTTAAAAGCCTTGTGATGATACCCATCAACCAGTCCGACCCAATCGGCGCGATCGGCAGTTACTGGAGCACCCCGCACATAGTAACCGAACAAGAACTGCGGCTTCTTGAGAGCCTGGCGGATTCGGCAGCAATCACGATGGAAAAGGTATCGCTGGTGCAGAATCTGGAGCGTCGGGTGCAACTCAGAACCGCTGAGCTCGAAGCATCCAATAAGGAGCTCGAGTCCTTCTCCTATTCCGTTTCCCATGATCTTCGCGCGCCGCTCAGAGCGATCGATGGCTATGTGCGGATTCTCATGGAGGATTTTAGCGCCACACTGGGTGCCGAAGGTCTGCGAGTGTGCTCCATCATAAGCGGAAGCGCGCGCAAGATGGGCCAGCTTATCGATGACCTCCTCAGCTTCTCGAGGACAGGCAAAGCGATTATCGAAAAGTCGATGATCGATATGCGCGCGATGGCGTTAGGCATATTCAATGAACTCATTCCTGAATCGATCCGAGCCCGTATCGATTTCACAGTGACTGATATTCCGCCAGCCTTCGGAGATTCCGCGCTCATACGCCAGGTGTGGAGCAACCTCATCAACAACGCGGTCAAGTTCTCATCCAAGATCGAACACCCAGCAATTTCCATCGGTGCTGCAAGGAGTAGCGGCCCCACGGTATATCAAATCTCGGACAATGGAGCAGGATTCGACATGCGTTACGCGGATAAACTCTTTGGCGTATTCCAGCGACTTCACTCACAGAAAGAATTCGAGGGAACCGGCGTCGGACTGGCGATCGTGCAGCGCATCATCGCTCGACACGGCGGCCGAATCTGGGCTGAGGCCCAACCTGGACATGGCGCGACATTCTATTTTACCCTATCTAAGGAGGCGAACAATGGAGAGCCTTGATAGCGTCGAAGTACTCCTGGTTGAGGATAATCCCCTCGACGCGGAGCTCACCGTTCGCACGCTCAAA
>JAKALZ010000141.1 GCA_021813065.1 bacterium | reverse complement strand
CATGACGATGTGATCGCGGCGCTCGAGCGTCAGTTCGGGCAGCGATTTTTGCCGGTGCACAGGCTCGACAAGGAAACCGCGGGCTGCATGATTCTGGCGAAGGATGCCGCTGCGGCGCGCCGGTGGTCTGAGCTCATCTCCGGAAAGGTCGTGGGCAAGCGGTATTACGCGTGGGTCGTTGGGCAACCCTCCGCGGACTCGGGCAGCATCGATACCGAACTCGAGGGAAGCAGAGGCTCGCGGCGCGCGAAGACCCTCTGGTCGCTCCAGGAAACCTGGTCGTTGCTTTTGCCTGAAGCGATGCCCGTCGTTCTTTCTCTCCTTGAAATTGAGCTCAAAACGGGGCGCATGCACCAGATTCGGCGCCACCTGGCCAGCATCGGCCTTCCCATTCTCGCCGACGATCGTTACGGCGACTTCACCCTGAACAAGGCGCTGCGCCGCATCGGCGTTAAGCGACTCATGCTCTGGGCGCGCGAACTTGTGCTCCCGCCCACGCCGCGCCGGCCAGGTGGCGCCTCCATTCTTTCCTCAGAACCTCCACATTTCGCGGCACTCCGCGAGGTCTGCGACAAGCTCCAAGCAAGGCGGCTCACTGATGAGAAAACCATTTGAGATCAGCACTGGCGCGTGGTGGATCGTTCCCGATGGTCGCACGATCGCGGTGCCTTCTTTCCATGAAACCTGGCTTGCCGCTCACCCCTCCATCGCGGGCAGCGCGCTTCACACCGTCGATTTTGTCCAGAAGAGCGGCTGGCTCTCGGTGACGCTCTACACCGAGGGAATGCTCGAGGTCATCACCCGCGATGCCGCCGACCAACGCCAGCGCGAGGCGATTCACCAGCTCCTTGCGGTCAATGGCGCCTCGGTGAAGAAACTCGTAATCTTTATGCCTGTTGTCGATGGATGCTTCACGGCGGAGGGCGATCTCCTTGCGGATTGGGGGAAACTTGCGGGCGAACTTGATAGCTTTGCCGCAAAGCGGGGTTAAGCGCGCATTTCAGCGCCGCCGATGAATGTCAGGCGCGCCGCGGCAGGGCGGAAGGGCGGCAGAGTGGCATTCGCGCTGTCGGGCCGCGCCCGCGTTGCCTCCGAGTCGGCCCTATTCGAGCGCGCCGCTTATCCTGCCTGATCGGCAAGTATCGACTGCAACTGCGCCGCGTTTTTTGGCGCATTCCCGCGCGCGTGATTGTTGAACGCCACAAAAAGTATCTTTGCCTGGCGGGACATGCCGCGCACAAGACGCGCTCTGTCTTTGAGTTCATCGGTAGAATAGCAGTACTCGTAGCGGCTCGTCGCGTCGCCCGACCACCAGAGGTCGGCATTGCGTCCGTGGAGCCGATAGTAGCAGATGTCGGAAGTGATGATGACCGATTCTGGTGGAAGCCCCGGGAGGTCGGGTCTATCGACCGTCACGAGGCCTATCTTCCGCTCACGGAGCGTGTCGAACACGCGCTCCTGATACCAGGCTGAATTGCGGAACTCCACCACACGTGGGTAGTCCGCGAGCGTCGCGAGGAGATTCGCGAGGTATGTGCGGTTGTCGGGCGTGTAGGAGAAGCGGTAGGGGAGCTGGACAAGGACGCAACCGAGCCTGCCCGTCGATGCGAGTGCCGCCACCGCGGTGCGAAACTCCGCGGCGCGTGCCTGCCACTGCGCGTCGATCTCATGGGTGAGGCTCCGGTGCACCTTGAGTGAAATGCGGAAATCGCTCGGCGTGAGTGCCGCCATGCGCTCAAGCTGTCCTGGGCTTGGCATGCGGTACCAGGTGGAATCGAGCTCGACGAAGGAAAAAACGAGGGAGTAATAGCGCAGCATCTCGTGGTTGGGTAAGTCGTTGGGGTAGAACGCGCCCTTCCACTCGTCGTAGGAGAAGCCGCAGGTGCCCACGCGAACATTGCCTATGTCCATCACTTTTTAGTATAGTAAGGATCGGTTTCAAAATAAAGAAAGGCGAAGCGGAGGAAATTTCATGATAATGGCGGCTTTGGCGAGAATTGTTGGCGCGGTGGTGTCCCTCTATATGCTGCTGTGCATTGTCCGCATTTTTTTCTCATGGATGCCTTCGCTGATGAACACAAAGTGGGGCAGCCTTATCGCGCGGTTCACCGATCCTTACCTCGACCTTTTTAAGGCAATTTCCCTTTTCCGCACGCAGACCATCGATTTCAGTCCCATCGTGGCGCTCGCGGTGCTCTCGGTGATCAACAATCTCTTCATGACGCTCTCGTATGCGGTGCGCATTACGCTTGGCTTCATTCTCAGCCTCATTCTCGACGCAGGCTGGTCCGCGGTGTCCTTTTTGCTGGGATTTTTCCTCGTCATCGCGATCATCCGTATCATAGGATTCGTCGCGAGGTTCGCGACCCTGCATCCGCTCTGGCAGATTTTGGACGGCATTCTCAATCCGCTGCTCTTTAGAATAAATCGCCTCATTTATCGGGGGCGGGCAGTGGAGTACCTTCAGGGCCTCATTACCGGATTTGTGGCGGTACTCATCGTCAGGACACTCGGAGGGCTTCTCGTTCATCTTCTGACATCGCTGCTGATGTCCTTGCCATTCTAAACGGAGAATTATTGTGCTCACATCGAAACAGAGGAGCCAGCTGACTGGTATCGCTTCGCGCGACTGCGTGGCGCAGGCTCTCGGTAAATTCGGACTCACCGACGCGGCTATCGCGCAGATTGACGGGCTTTTGGGACACCATGAGCTCGTGAAGATCAAATTTCTCGATTTTAAAGACGAAAAGCGCGAAATCGCGGAAGAACTCGCCTCTCGAACTCACGCGGAGCTCGTGCGGGTTATCGGCAACAGTGCCATTCTCTTTCGTCAGAATCCCAATCCTGAAAAGCGGCAGATAGAGCTGGTGTAGCGGCGCGGGTCGCTCCCGCGAAAATCGCGCCGCGTCAAAACCACGGCCCAACTGCCGCGCCGCGCGACGGCTCCCCCTTCACCTTTCAATAATCTTTCAAATTTTCAATATGGATCGCCACATACGCGCAGAGAAAATTGAAGCCCGCGTAGTCGAGCTTCGGGTCGAGCAACGCGTCGCTTAGCATAAGCAGCGACCCCGTGATTTTCGAGCTCGAGAGGAGCAGGCGCGCCATGGGCGTTGCGTTCTGGGTCGGAGCGAAAAGCGCTTTAACCGCGGCGAGCCACGTCTCAAGGCGGGCCGCGTCCAGGGGAAGATCCTGCGCGTGCGCGGTCAGCTGCGCGACGCCTGAGTCGCGGTCGTCGAGGAATTCCGTGTACAGAAGGTAAAATTCCTTATCGATTCCCAATATCCCGGAAATCGTGAGCACGAGTTCGTCGGAGACGCTCGCGGGTCGGTCTTCCGCCTTTAGGCACGAGATGAGTGTCGGGATCGATTCGATGGTGCCGAAGAGCTCGAGCGCGTAAGCGCCAGATATGCGGACGCGCGGATTCTCGACCGATCGAACGACCTCCTCAATTTTGTGGATGTACTCGCGCGCTCCGAGCCTCGCGAGCGCCACCATCGCGGTGCTCTGCAGCATGTAGTCATGCTCGTCGAGCGCCTCAGCGAGCGCCGCGATGGCGACATCAGTGTTCTGTTTTCCGAGAATCCGCGCGGCGACATAGGCGGTCGAGTACACTTTAGTCTTCATTTCATGGATCAGCGCGCCGATCGTCTCAGCGTCGAGTTCAGGGATGGATTCGAGCGCGCGAAGCGCCTCTGAGCGCACTTCAAAGCGCGGTGAGTGCAGATACTCCACGAGCTCTCGCTGCGTCAACTTCGAATCGGACTTGCTCAACTCCTGCAGAATACGCACTTCCTCATTCGCGCTCATGCTCTGGTCGAGCCGCGTCAGAAGGTCGAAGGCGCGCAACTCTCGTGGAGAAAAGAGGATGGAGAGCGACTGGCCAACCGATTTCGCGCCCATGTGGGGCAGGTTGCGCATGCCATAGATGGCGAGCACCAGCACGATACTGATCGCCGCGTAGTAGAGGCGGAATGCGCCCGCGGTCGAAACCCCGAGTCCCGCGAAAATCTGGAGAATACCGCCGCCTAAAAACGATCCGAAAAATCCACCCATGCCATAGGCCAGATTGTAAATGACGGCCAAGTCGAGCATGCGCTCCTTTGGAACGATGCCGAAATAGTATACTTGCGCCGCGTTCTCCTCACCCGCGAATCCGAACGACGAGAGAAAGTGCACGACAGATAAAAAGAGTCCGATAACAGCGGGCGCGCCCATGAACGCGCTTGAACTCGGAATCAGGGCGATCGGCAGAAATGAGATAAAGCCAATGGCGCTGTAGATAATAAAGAGCGGCTTCGAGCCGAGCCTGTCCACCACGAGCCGCGTAATGAGGCCCATCGCGATTGAGCCAAGTCCAGCCACAATCGAGTACACCATGATGGCGTCGTCGCCTTGTGCGAATACCTGCTTTGCGTATACAGGCAGAAACGCTCGCCCCATGCCCGAGAGGAATGAAAGGAGCATGAAAGTAAAGATGAAGGCGCGGAAATCCGGTTTTTGAAGCGCTTGTTTGGTGACATCCCAGAGCGACTGTTCATCTTTGCTCGAAAAGGCGTCTGGTTCAGGTACTTTGAACAGGAAGACGCAGCCGACGAGGCCAGTGATGATGCCGACGGCGATCGCGATGGCGTAGGTCCAGAGCGAAGCCTGCTGGCCGAGGAGGAAGGCCAATACGATATTCGCGAGAATCGCGGCGACGGAGTTCACGACGGAAACATTGATGAGGTAACGGCCCTGGTCGCCGCGGGGCTTGTCGCCGCCACCCGTGGAGAGGAGGCCTAGCACGGGATTGTTGCCGATCAAGGCGACACCGCGTGCGATGTGGAATCCGGCGGTTCCCAGAATGAGGAAAAGAAGGGCGAGGCCAAGGTTGCCCTTCGCGGTGAGAATCGGAGCGAAGAGTATAGGGACGAGCGCGATATATCGTACCACCCAGCCCACGCCGAACACTTTTATTATCGAAGAGCGCTTTACGAGGCGCTTTCCGAGGGGAAGCATGAAAAAGGTGATGTACACGAGGGCGTTCAGAAGTCCGATGATGCTGTTCTGCGCGCCCATACGGAGGGCGAAGAGCGTGATTATGGAGCCCGACACGAAGACGAACGAGAATGAGTTGAACAGGTTGAAGATGTTGAAGGTGCGCCGCGCGCGACCGAGTTTCTGCGCTGAGAGAGGAACAGCCATGTTTTTCAATATAACCTAAAGCGATGCGCGGCGCTACTCAAATTCATTTGGAATAGGCGCTCGCTTCGCGATAACCTTTGTCTTCCATGTGCCGGTTCGGTACTATCAGCTCGTGATGCCCAAAACCGATGAACCAAGCTGCGGGAATCGACCGCCAGATGCCATGAAGCATGGCGAGCGAAAATGTAATGAGGGTCTGACCCCCGCATCGCCGACCGTGAGATCTCTCATGCCTTTTCGTTCAGTTTCGCCTCGTTCCAGAGTTCGTCCATTCGATCGAAGTGCTCAGGCGCCATCGGCAATCGCGCTTCTTTCATTCGTGCCTCGATGTGGCGGAATCGGCGC
>JAKALZ010000140.1 GCA_021813065.1 bacterium | reverse complement strand
GGCGTGTCGGAATATAGTTGATTTTTTTATCGACCATAACCTCGCCAAGGCGCTTCGACGAAGCCCAATCGATCAATTTCTTGGCGGCCGCGAGGTTTTTCGCTCCTTTGAGAATACCAGTGGCTTCGACGCCATAGGTCACGCCTTCTTTGGGATAGGTGATCACAACATCGTAACCTTGCTGCTGAATATCGAGCGCGTCCACGATATAGAACACGCCCGACGCAGCCTGCCCAGTCGCGATGGGCATTGCGCCGCCTGCACCGCTCTTCGTATAGAGCTGGATATTTTGATTGAGTTTCTTTTGATACGAATATGCACCATCTTCACCGTAAATCTTTACGAGCGTGTAAATTCTCTCTGTCGCGGTACCTGAAGTCCTCGCGTCTGCCATCTGGAGCGCGTTCTTATATGCTGGATTGAGTAGATCCTCCCAGCTCGTCGGTGGATTGAGGTGTTTGTCCTTGAGGAATTTTCCGTTGCTCATGAATACAAGCGGAATTACTCCGATTCCGAGCCAATAATTATCCGCAGATCTAAAGCCAGCGGGGACTTTATCCGCTTCTTTCGCTTTGTATTGCTCAAAAACACCTTCGCGAATACCGGCCTCATACGTATCGGCGGGGCCGCCCCAGAGGCAATCTACCTGTGGGTTCTGTTTCTCGGCGATAATTCGAGCGAGCGCCTCCCCGGACGAAAGCCTTACAAAATTTACTTTGACACCTGTATCTGCAGTGAAAGCCGCGAAAATCTGAGTTGCGTATTTTTCCGGCATGATAGTGTACACATTGAGCGTTTGTTGTGCAAACAGCGCTGAAGGCAGAGCTAGAAGCGCAATAGCCAGAATTATCCAAAGTCGTTTCATGAAAACCCTCCTTGTGGGCCAAATACGTATGTTTTCCATTGTATGATCGCTTCTGTACGCCGGTCAAGGAAATTCGGAATAGAGATTCAAAATTGCGTGCGGGGAAGAGGATAGTCTTTCAGTTTTTGCTTGTGTGCTCGAAATAAGGGCGATATAATTAACCCGCATGTATCACCAAATGGAAACAAGGAGGTTTGCGATGTTCAAAAGAATCGGAAAATTCGCTGTGCTCGCCGCGGTGATTTTCACGTTCGCCTTCGCTGGCTCGATCTCGGCGCAGGCGAATCTACCCGAGGCGGTCACTCTGACGATCGCCCACACCAACGATCTGCACGGCCGCATCGTCGAGAGCAAAGATGTCCTCGGCTTCCCGAAGATCTACACCGCCGTTCAGGATCTCAAGGCGAAGAATCCCAATACGATTCTCGTCGACGTGGGCGACACCTTCCACGGCCTCCCCATCGTCAACCTCGACAGGGGCGAGACCGCCGTGAAGATGATGAACGAACTCGGCTATACCTACATGACCACGGGCAACCACGACTACAACTACGGTTTTGATCGTCTGCTCGAGCTGGCCAAGATGGCAAAGTTCAAAATTCTTGCCGCGAACGTCTACAAGGATGGCCAGCGCGTGTTCCCCGCCTATGAAATCCGCGATATGGGCGGCGTCCGCGTGGCGTTCTTCGGGCTGGCGACGCCTGAGACGGCGTACAAAACCGACCCGAAGGGCATCGAAGGCGTAACCTTCGGCGACCCGATTGTCGAAGCAAAACTCGTCGCGGCTGAACTCGCGGGCAAGTACGATGTCCTCGTATGCCTGTCGCACCTTGGTATCGACGACTCCAGCGATCCGACCTCGATTACACTCGCGAAGTTCGTGCCGCAGATCGATGTCATCATCGACGGACACAGCCATAGCACGCTCGCTGACATCCAGAAGAAGAACACCACGAATACCCTCATCGCCAGCACTGGCGCGTACGGCGCTGGACTCGGCGTGGTCGACATCGTGGTTGGCGCGAACCGCAAGATCATGGACAAGAGCGCCCGCACGATCACCCCGGCCAACTCACCCGACCTCAAGGGCGATCCGCGTATCGCGCAGATGCTCGCCGACGCGACAAAGTCTCAGGACGCGATCCTCGCCCAGGTCGTTGGGAAGACCGATGTCAAGCTTGAAGGCACCAGGGATCTCGTCCGCACGCAGCAGACCAATCTCGGCACCCTCATCGCGAACGGCATGCTCTATGTGACTGGCGCCGATATCGCGCTCATGAATGGCGGCGGCATCCGCGATTCGATTCCCGCGGGCGACATCACAATGAAGCTCGTATACACGGTCATGCCCTTCAGCAATTACATCCAGACCGGCACCTTCAAGGGATCGGAGATCAAGGCGATCCTCGAGAACGGCGTCGGCAAGCTGCCCGCCCCCGACGGACGCTATCCGCACATGGCCGGCCTGACCTTCAAGACCGATGTATCCAAGCCAGCTGGCGACAGAGTGTCGGACATCATGGTTGCCGGAAAGCCGATCGATCCGAACAAAGACTATGTCTTTGCGACGCTGAACTTCGAGTTCAACGGCGGCGATGGCTACACGATGCTCGTGGGCAAGGCCAAGAACGATTTCCCGACAGATGTGGAAGTATTCCTCGCCTACCTCAAACACCTCGGCGGTGTAGTGACGAACGACAACATGGTGTACACGAAGTAAAGGTTTCGAGCTGGGGCGGACAACGATTGCATCTTCCGCCGATCCAGCGCTTGCTCGCGTAGCTGAGCGCGCTATGGCGCCGGCAGACGCAGAGCTCTGAAACTAAAAAGGCGGCTCCTTTTGGGGCCGTCCTTTTTTTATCTGATTCTCGCGACGACATTGCTCAGGATCGCGATGTAGCCGAGCGATGCGCCGAAGGCGAGGGCGGAGCCGAGCCAAGGTCCAAGGCGCACGAAGGTAGCGCCCACCACTGCCGCATAGACGATGATGTTGCTCGATGTCACGATGAGGATCTTGCCGGTGGCGCGCGCGAAAGCAGGTCCTTGCCCTAGGGTGAGAATGACGAGGGTGGTCGAGAGCACCGCGGGAAAGGTCGCCACGATGCCCGTCATGTAAGGCGGCGCGAATTGCGCTACCGTGACGGCACCCGCTACCACGGTGCCCGCGAAAAGTCCACGAATGGCAACCTGCTTCCAGGAGAATTTCGTCGGTTTTCGCGCCACCATTCTGATCGCCATCCGTTGATCCGCGAGGATAAAGCATATCGCCAGCACCGCGATGTAGAAGAGAAGCGAGCTCAGCGTGCCAAGCGGCGGGAGGAGCAGCACAAAGATGAGCGCGGAGACTGCCCACACGAGAAACGAGATCGCGAGCGCCAGCCCGAGACCCCAGCGGAGCGCGAGTATGAAGGCGAGCACGAAGATCGTGTCGATGGCCATGCCGATCGGAATGCCCCGTGTGGTCTGGGCGGCGTAGGAGGACCCGCTCGTCAGCGCCATGAAGATGAGCGATAGCACGATGTTAGAGGGCAAATTGGTGATGAGGCCAGCCTTCTTGCTCCCGAGCCGCTCCGCGAGGAGCGTGGAACTCGAGACCCAGACCCCCGCGAGCAAAAATGAGAGCGCGATTTTCAAAAGCGAGGGAGAAATGGCGGCACCTCCGAAAAAGAACATGGGGCGCCTCACGGAATAGCGCAATCCGCGTACGATGGCGGCACGCGCCGTGGCGACGATTATTTCCCGTACCGCTCGCGCAGCGCCCGCTCGATGTCCTTGCGTGTTCCGGAGAATGGCCCGATGCCCTCCATCTTAAGGCTTGTCAGAGCCGCTGCCCAGAGGGTCGCTTCCGCGGGCGCCATGCTGATGCGCGCCGCCAGGTAGGACGCGAGGCAGGTGTCGCCTCGGCCGCTCCGGCCGATAAGGCTCTTCGGCGTGAAGGGCGCCTCGAAGAATTTCTCTTGGGCGTAGACCACCACGCCATCGCCGTGCGTGAGCACGAACTCCGGAACGCCGTAGCGCGCGAGAATCCTGGCAGTCTCATGCAGGTCACGTGTGCCGGTCAGAAGCTCAGCTTCCACGACATCAGCCTTAAACACATCGACGAGAGAGAGCACTTCGGCCTTTTCCGGCCACTCGGTATCATAAGCGAGCGTTCCATTGCGCACGATGCGGACATAGCCCTGCGCATCGAGACCGATGCGCGCTCCCTTTGCCTTGATCGCCCTGAGCACCTCGAGGCTCACTTCGCCCCGGATCGAGGCGCCGATCGACCACACCGGCGCGTCGATGTCCGCCACATCTTCAGGCTCGAAGGGTTCGGCCACCGAGGTTACGGAGAGAATCCGGTCGTCCGGATTGTCGGAGGGGTAGAGGAGCTGAAGGCAAGTCGATTTCCGTGTGGGAATCGACTTTACCTTCACGCCGCGCTCCACTAAATACTGGAAGCTTGAAAAATCTTCGGAGGCGAGCCGGGTCACGGCGGCGACCTTGAGTCCGAGCGCGGCGCTCGCGCCCGATCCGTAGAAATACGCGCCTCCGTTCACGACGCGGGTGCCGCTCTTGTTGACGATGGTATCCTTGGTGTACTGACCGAGAAAGGCGATGTCAAACTGATGTGTGTCGCTCATTGTTGTGACTCCTTGCTTTCGACGGGCAAAAGCCTCGCCGATTCAAAATCGATGCCGATGCCGACGCTCGCGCTTTCATCGAAAACCGAGGAGGTTTCGGGATTGTAACTCTCGATGAGCAGCGGCGCATTCGGCGTCGAGACCTCGTAGCGTGCGATGTTGCCGAAGTAGGTGAAGCGGTCGATCGTTCCTTTGAGGGCAACTCCCGAGGTTCCTACCGCATTCGATGCGCGGTCCGCACCCGCCGTTACCGCGCTGCCCATCGCGACGAGCTTGAGCGCTTCAGGCCGCACCACGAGGAGGGCAGGCCCCGATTTCGGCGCGGCGTTCCCCGGTCGCGGCACGGTGAACCGCTCGCCATCGATCTCGATGCGCGCCGCCTCTCCCTCCATGCCGAGCACGTTCACGTTGATGAAATTCGCCTTGCCCATGAAGTCGGCGACGAATTTCGTCTGCGGGTAGGCGTAGATCTCGCGCGGCGTCCCCACCTGCTGTATGCGTCCATCCTTCATGATCACGACGCGGTCCGAGATCGCCATGGCCTCGCTCTGGTCGTGCGTCACGTAGAGGCTCGTGATGCCGAGCCGCTTCTGCAACTTCCGCAGCTCGTCTCGCATGTATTCGCGCAATTTTGCGTCGAGGTTGGAGAGCGGCTCGTCGAACAAGAGCACGCTCGGTTCGATGACGATCGCGCGCGCCAGGGCGATGCGCTGCTGCTGCCCGCCCGACACCTGGCTTGGGAATCGCTTCGCCATCGTCGTCAGCTGCATCAGTTCGAGCGCGCGCTCGGTCCGTACCTTGATCTCCGAGGCTTTGAGCCGCTGCACCCGCAAACCATACGCTACATTCTCGTAAATCGAGAGGTGCGGAAAGAGGGCATAGCTCTGGAACACCATCGAGAGCCCGCGCTTGTTGGGCGGAACCATCGCGATATCGCGCCCGCCGATATAGATCGAACCCGAAGTCGGGTACTCGAAGCCCGCGATCATGCGGAGCGTCGTCGTCTTGCCGCAGCCCGACGGCCCGAGAATCGTCACGAGCTCGCCGGCCTTTATCTCGAGATTGACC
>JAKALZ010000139.1 GCA_021813065.1 bacterium | reverse complement strand
AAAAATCGAAGCGCGCGGCGAGCTCGTTGAATTCCTTGATCGCGGCGCGCCGCTTGGGGAGAAGCCCTCCCTTTTTGCCGAGAATGAAATCATCGATGACCTTGAGCGGCGGAAAGTCCAGGGGGTCTTGGTGCAGCATTCCGATGCCGTGCCGAATCGCGTCGGCGGGTGAAGAAATCTTCACCTTTGTTCCATCGAGGAGAATGTCGCCCGAATCCGGAAAGTAGAAGCCCGAGAGAATTTTCATGAGCGTGCTCTTTCCCGCGCCGTTCTCGCCGAGAATACCCTGAATGGTGGATGGCGGCACCGAGAAGGAGATATTGTCATTCGCGCGCAAGGCACCGAAACATTTGGTTATTCCACGCAACTCGACATGCATTGAAGCCTTCTTTTTGTGCCTCTATGCACCGCGGAGGCGCGGAGTGTCCGTGGTGAACGCTCCGTGCCTCCGCATGTGGTGCAAAAAAGACATTTGAATCAGCGGTCGGATGAGCTTACTTAGAAACCGACTGTCCTTCCATGCCCTGCAGCAGCTGTGGCAGGTACCATATCTGCTGGTCGGTAGCCTTCTCGCCCTTTTTCAGGAATACCGATCCATCCTGATAGTTGAGCGGGCCAGTATAGAGGTTGAGTCCCTTGCCGAGTTCGCCGACGAACTTGTCGATCGCCGCGGAGGCTTCCTTGGAGAGGGTACCCTTGTTGAATCCGACAGCCGAAGTGTCGGGATTGTTGATGTTCTTCCAGTCCGGTCCGTTCCACTCGAAGTGATTCTTCCACGTGCCGTTCATGGCGGATTTGACCGCGGCGGTGTAGGCGGGGCCCCAGTTGAAGTAGGGGACGCCGAGCGACACGCCCTTGCCCTCGTCGAGCGCCTTGGCGTAATCGTAGGGGATAGCCCATACTTTGTTGCCTTGGGCGGTGTACTTCGCGGCCTCGGCGACCGCTTCGGTGGTGTCGATGCCGGAGATCACGACATCGAAGCCGGAGTTGAAGAAGTCGTCGGCGACCTGCGTCGGGTCGGAGGTGACGCCGGGGATGTTGAACCAGAATCCGATCCAGGTGACCTTGAAGGTAAGCTTGGCGGGATCTTTCTTGAGGTAGTTGACCCACGCGTAGCGCGCGCCAAGGTACGCGGAGGAGGCCAGACGGCGGGTCTCATCGTTGATGAGCGGTCCGAGGAAGCCGATCTTGCCGGTCTTGGTGGTCATGGCGGCGGCAACGCCAGCGACCATCTTCATGTACTCCATCTTTCCCATGATGTTGATCATGTTGGGGAGGGGCAGGTAGTTCTTTCCTTCCTTCCACTGCTGGGAGCCGGAAGTGAGGATGACGAAGATGTCCTTGTGGTCCTGCGCGAATTTGATCGCCTCATCGGTCATGTCGTCCGACGAGAAAATGACGAGTTTCGCGCCTTGGGCGACGAGGCTCTCGCCGAGCTGGGAGACGGTGGTTCCCGGGCGGTCGGCGGAATTGGCCTTGTCGATGTACACAAGTTTGGTGCCCGGCACTTTTGAGAGCACATACTGCATGCCGTCGTAGTTCGCCTGGCTCCAGCCATGATCGTTATACGGACCGACCATGACAAGGCCGACCGTCAGACTGGATCCCGCGGCGGGAGGAGCGCTCTGGGCGAACGCGCCAACGCATGCCACAGAAGCGATCGCCAATAGCAACAAGAGCTTTGGTAGAATACGCATCTTTTCACTCCTTGAAAAACATTCCCGGCAATGCCGAGCGAATTCATCTTTTCATGCGGACGCGCCGCTGTCAAGGTTAACAAGGTGCCGAACGCTCAACTTTGCGCTTTGAGCGCATAAGAAAAACGCGCGACACGAGGGCGGCGCTGAGTGCTGGCACGCTTACGCCTGCGCGGCCCGTGCGGTCAATTTTTCCTTGAGATCGGCGATGTCCTTGGGAATGAAGCGCCCCGCGAAAATGAAGAACGCGAAGCACGCGGCCCAGGCCACCGTGCAGATGATCAGGATCGCGCTTCCGAGCGAGCTTCGGTCGGCGATGATGCCCGCCAGGAGCGGCGCGAGCGCCGAGCCTATCGCCTCGACGAAGTTTTGGGCCGCGTTGGTGGTGGCGCGGATCTCAGGCTCGGTGACGTCGTAGAAGGAGGAGAGCACGTTGGGTGACGCGAAGGGAATGAAAAGCGCCGTGGTGCAGAGCGATATACCGAAAGGCAGAAGCGCCGCGTTCGGAATGCTCATCGTGATCCAGAGAAGGACCGCGCCAATCGCCACGCCCGCCGCGCCCACGATGACGCGCCCCTTGGGCGTCTTCTTGAAGAGCCTGTCGCCTAGCGCGCCGCCGAGGGGATAGCCCGCCGCGAGAATGAGCACGGCGGGAACCATCGTCAGCAGAGTCTGCGTATCGCTGTAGCCCCGCTCGGTCTTCAGGTAGTCGAAGAACCAGTAGGTTATCACATTCCAGGGGAACACGCCGATGAATCCCTGGAGGAAGAGCACGATGAGGCTCTTCTTTTTAAAGAGTCCGCCGACCGTTTTCCAGCTGAATTTGAAGCGCTCGAGGTGCTGCACCGAGGAGAGCTCGGGCTCCGTCGAGCCGCGCGGCCTGTCTTTCACGAAGAGGAAGATGATGAACGACACCACGATGCCGAGCGATCCCGTGAGGTAAAACACATTCCGCCAGCCATAGGTCGCGCCGAACGCGAGGGCGAGCACCATGCCCGCGAGATAGCCGAAGGGCTGGGCCACTTGCAGGAAGCCATAGATCTTGCCCCGCTTCTTGGGAGGGTAGTAGTCCGAGATGAGGCTGTAGAGGCCGGGGTAACTCGAGTCGTCGATGCCCGTGCCGGCGCGCGTGACGAAAAAAATGGAATAGGTTGGCGCGATGGCGTTCAGCCAGGTCGACGCGCCCCAGAGGAATGAAGCGAGGGCGAGGAGCTTCGGCCGCGAGAATCGGTCGTAGAGCCAGCCCCAGAGTGGGTAAAAGATCGCGCCCACCACGAGGGCGCCCGTGGTGACCGCTCCCATCTGGGTGTAGCTGATTTTGAACGTGTCCATAATCTGGGTCGTGAGCGGTCCGATGAGGAGCTTGTCCGCCTGGTGGAGGAGCATGAATCCGAACATGATCCAGAACGTCGTGCGCGCGCCCTTGATGGCTGTATTCATGAGAGACAGAATACTCCGCTTATTCGATGCGCGCAAATGAATTCGCGCTAATTGCGCGGGTCGCGGTCGTGCGGGATGCGCTTATTGGGCTTATTGGGGTTTTCGTCCCTTCCGCGCGCGCTTTGCGCTTCGCGTGCGTCAAATACAGCAAGAAAGCTCGCTGGCGGCGGGTCCTCGAAGCGCATGATCTGGTGCGAGAAAGGATGCTCGATCGTGAGCAGCGAGGCGTGGAGACAGAGGCGGCCGAGTGGATCCGTGCGCGCGCCGTAGCGGCTGTCACCCGCGACGGGGTGGCCCGCGGCGGAGAGTTGGGCGCGTATCTGGTGCTTTCTGCCAGTCTCGAGGCTGAGTTCGAGGAGGGTAAAGCGGGCTGACGTGCGCAGCGCGCGCCAGTCGGTGATCGACCGGAGCGCGCCATGAATGCCCGGGGCGACCGTGTAGACTGTGCCAGCCCGATTCTCCAAAAGCCAGCTGTCGAAGCGGCCCGAGTCGGCGTCGAACGCGCCCTCGGCGAGGGCCACGTAGACGCGTTCGTGGACGAGCTCGTTCCAGCGCGACATGAGGGTTTTCTTGCCAAGGGCGCTTTTGGCGAACATCATGACGCCGGAGGTGTCCCTGTCGAGCCTGTGCACGACCGCGGGCCGCGCGCGCGGATTTTTCTCGCGCAGGTGCAGAGTGACAATATCGTAGAGATTCTTTGCCCTCGATCCTTCCGGCGCGATAACGGGGAGCCCGACAGGTTTCGATACCACGACGATCGCATCGTCCTCGTAGATGTAGTAAATGTGCTCGCGGCCAGGGTGGGATTTCGAGTGGCCCGAATCTGTGTGTGGGCGATCTGCGTGCGGGCGCTCTGCGCGAAATCGTTCCGCGCCTCTTTTATTTTTGGGGTTCATCGGCCGCCCCTGGCGCGGATTCCGGCAAGGTGGCCTCGGCGTAGATTGTGATGCCCCCGCGGGGGCGCTGCGAGACGCTCACCGTGACGCGCTTCGGCGCGATCTTGTCGTAGATATCCCTGGCGATCCGCGCGGCGAAGGCTTCGCAGAACACGCCCTCTTCCCTGAATGACCAGAGGTAGAGCTTGAGGCTCTTCGACTCGATGCAGAGGGCATTGGGCTCGAACTCGATGCGCACGGTTTCCCAGTCGGGCTGACCCGTGACGGGGCAGAGGCTCGTCACTTCGTCGCTCTCCAGGACGACTTTCGTCACCGAAGATGGCGTGGGGAAGGTCTCGAGCTCGCGCGATGGCGCGCGCGTCGTTTTTCCCAGCGATTTGAACTCATATTCGGTCATCATCGTTCTCCCAGCTTGAATGGATTGTACGCGACGCCTGTGTCGTAGGTGTCGATATGCTCTCTTCGCTTGATATATCCGACGACGAGGTAGGTGAGGGGTGTAAAGAGGACCTCGTAGCCCACCTTGAAGAGGTACTGCGCGAGCATCATCCCCGCGAGGGCGCCCGCAGGCACCGTTCCCGCGAAGGCGATGCCGATGAAGAGCACGGTATCGAGCCCCTCGCCCACGATGGTCGAACCGATCGTCCTCGTCCAGAGAAAGCGCCCCGCCGTGATCTTCTTGAGCACCGACATAACGATGGAGTTCGAGAATTCACCCGCCCAGTAGCCCGTGAGCGAGGCGACGAAAATGCGGGGCGTGCTCCCGAGCACGGTCGCGTACGCTTCCTGGTTCCGGAAAAAGTCAGGGTAGGGCAGGCTGATCGCGATCATGAAGACGGCGGACATGAAGGCGTTCGCGCCGAAGCCGAGCCAGATGACGAGGCGCGTCTTTTTAAATCCGTACACTTCGGTGAAGACATCGGCGAGGATGTAGGTGACAGGAAAGAGGATCACCGCGGAGGGCAGCACGACTCCGCCAACCCGCATGAGCTTGCTCGCGATGATGTTCGATATGAGCAGGCATGTAATAAAGAGTGCCGTCAATACAAGGAATATCGAAGAATGAGTTTTGTGCTCCCCTTCCATGAGAGGGCCTCCTGTTTTGGTGAGGCGGGAACCGCGACCGCCATCGTATGTGCTTGAGTCTAGCGATTTGACGCGTTTTGCGCAATGAGCTGGCGCGCGAAGGCGATGATCTCCGCTTTGATGAGCTGATGCCCCTCGGCGTTGGGGTGGATGCCGTCCTTGCAGAGGAAACGCGAGTAATTGCGCTGTTCAAGGAATATTTTGCGGATGTCCGCCACGGGCGCGCCGAAGGCTTCACCGATCTCCCATATAGCGCTCGAGTAGCTTTCTTGCCAGCGGTAGATGAACTGCATATCGCCGAGCCATTCGAGGATGGCGCGCCTGTCGAGGCCCATGCGGGTGAACCAGTTGAAGTAGCGCTCCGCGTCGAGGGGCGGCAGTGTCATCAGCACGGGCTGAATACCCCTGCCTTTGATTTTGTTGATCACTTCGCCGTACATGGCGAAGAAGCGCTCGGGGGTGGTCGC
>JAKALZ010000138.1 GCA_021813065.1 bacterium | reverse complement strand
CGATCGGCGGCAACCACTTCATCCACGCCGCCAGGCGCAACATCGACATCACCACGATCATCATCAACAACGACACCTACGGCATGACGAGCGGGCAGGCCTCGCCCATGACCCCGCACGGAATGCTCGGCACGACCGCGCCGTATGGCAACATCGAGTACAACTTCGACCTCTGCGAGCTCGCGAAAGCCGCCGGTGCGACCTATGTCGCGCGCGCCACGACCTACCACTATGTGCTCCTGGAGGATCTTATCGCGAAGGCCTTGATGCACAAGGGATTCTCCGTGGTCGAGGCGCTCTCGCAGTGCCCCACCTACTTCGGCCGCAAGAACAAGATCGGCGGCGCGGTCGACACGCTCAACTGGATCAAGGACCAGACTATCAATGTCAAAGCCGCCGCGGTACTCCCTCCCGAGAAGCGCGAGGGCAAAATCCTCATCGGGGAGCTCTATAGCAGCGAAAAACCGGAATTCACGCAACAGTATCTCGATATTATCGCGAAGGTGCAGCGATCCAACCCCAGCTTTGCCCGGAACAAAGGAGTGCCAGCATGCGAACAGAATTCAGACTGAGCGGTTCAGGGGGCCAGGGGCTTCTCCTCGCCGGCATCGTGCTGGCCGAAGCGGCGATCGAAGACGGAAAGAACGCGGTTCAGACTCAGAGTTACGGACCTGAGGCGCGCGGCGGATCGAGCAAGGCCGAAGTCGTAATCTCCGATGGCGATATCGATTATCCGAAGGCGACCGAACCCGACTTTCTCCTCGCGCTGACGCACGACGCGTACAAGACGTATGGCCTCTCAATGAAGAAAGGCGTAATCATCACCGACACGAGCGTCAAGATCGAGCCCAGGGCGGCAGTGCCTGTGGTGGCGCTGCCCATCCTCGAAACCGCTTCGAAGAAGCTCGGCAGGGCAGTGGTGGCCAACATGGTCGCGCTCGGCGTGCTCGGTGGAATCTCTGGCGTCGCGACGCCCAAGACGATGCGCGAGGCTGTCAGAACGCGGGTTCCCAAGGGTACTGAAGAGCTCAACCTCGCGGCGCTCGAAGAGGGGCTGGCCTTGGCCGCGGTAGCAAAAGCCCAGCTCGCGGCTGGCGCGCGGCCTTGATCCTGGCCTGTCCAAGGAGGAACTCATGGCTGACAATGAAAAACTAGAACAGGATTTCAACGCCTGGAACGCGAAAGTGGAAAAGGCGAACGAAAAATATCCCGAGCGGAAGAAGCAGTTCGTGACCGGTTCGAACGCGTCGGTTAACCGCGTGTACACGCCGCTCGATCAGGGTGATTTCGATTACAGAACCCAGCTGGGGCTGCCAGGGGAATTCCCCTATACGCGCGGCGTCCAGCCCACGATGTACCGGGGCCGCTTCTGGACCATGCGACAGTACGCGGGCTTTGGCACCGCCGAAGAATCGAACGCGCGCTACAAATACCTTCTGGATCAGGGGCAGACAGGGCTCTCGGTGGCCTTTGATTTGCCGACACAGATCGGCTACGACTCTGACCACCCTCTCTCCGAGGGCGAAGTAGGCAAAGTCGGCGTGGCGATCGACTCGCTCGCGGACATGGAAGTGCTCTTCGACGGCATTCCGCTCGATAAAGTCTCCACGAGCATGACGATCAACGCGCCCGCGGCGGTGTTGCTCGCGATGTACATCGCCGTGGCAGAGAAGCAGGGTGTGAGTCCAGAGGCGCTCAATGGCACGATTCAAAACGATATCCTAAAAGAGTACATCGCGCGCGGTACGTACATTTTCCCGCCCTCGCCCTCGATGCGGCTCATCACCGATATCTTCGAGTTTTGCGCAAAGCAGGTGCCAAGCTGGAATACGATTTCAATCTCCGGCTACCACATCAGGGAGGCGGGCTCCACTGCCGTGCAGGAAGTGGCATTTACGCTCGCGGATGGCATCGCGTATGTGCAGGCGGCTATCAAGGCTGGTCTCGGCGTCGACGATTTCGCGCCGCGGCTCTCCTTCTTCTTTAACGCGCACAATGACCTCTTTGAGGAAATCGCGAAGTTCCGCGCCGCGCGCCGCGTGTGGGCACACCTTATGCGCGACCGCTTCGGCGCGAAAAACCCGAAGAGCTGGATGCTCCGCTTCCACACACAGACCGGCGGCTCGACGTTGACCGCGCAGCAGCCGGACAACAACATCATACGCGTCACGCTCCAGGCGCTCGCGGCGGTGCTCGGCGGCACGCAGAGCCTCCACACGAACTCCCGCGACGAAGCGCTCGCCCTCCCCACGGAGGAAGCGGTGCGCATCGCCCTCAGAACCCAGCAAGTCATCGCCTATGAATCGGGTTCGGCCGAAACCGTCGATCCGCTCGCGGGCTCCTATTATATCGAAAGCCTCACCGACCGCATCGAAAAAGAGGTGCTGACCTATATCAAGCGCATCGACGATTTGGGCGGCGCGGTAAAAGCGATCGAGCAGGGCTACGTGCAGCAGGAGATTCAGGATTCCGCCTACGCGTGGCAGATGGACGTCGAAAAGGGCGAGCGAATCATCGTTGGCCTCAATAAATTCCAAGTCAGAGAGAATGCTCCCAAGGGCCTTCTGCGCGTCGACCCCGAAGTTGGAGAGCGCCAGAAAAGGAAGCTCGCCGCGCTCAAGGAAACACGCGACGCAGCCTCGGTGGAGAAGGCGCTCGTCTCGCTGCGAAACGCGGCGCGCGGTAGCGACAATCTCATGGCGCCAATTCTAGACGCCGTGCGTGTCTACGCGACGCTCGGCGAGATCTGCGGCGTGCTGCGCGAAGAGTTCGGCGAATATCGACCGAATGTGATGTTCTGAGGGGGAGCTGACATGGAACGAAAGATTAGAGTATTGGTCGCGAAACCCGGGCTCGATGGGCACGACAGAGGCGCGAAGGTGATCGCGCGCGCGCTGCGCGACGCGGGAATGGAAGTGATCTATACAGGCTTGCGACAGACTCCGGAGCAGATTGTCAGCGCGGCGATCCAGGAAGATGTCGATGTCATCGCGATGTCGATTCTCTCTGGCGCGCACAACCATCTCTTTCCACGCGTCGTAGAGCTCTTGAAAGAGCAGGGCGTCGATGATGTGCTGGTGTTCGGTGGCGGCGTGATTCCCGAAGAGGATATTCCCTTCCTGAAATCCAAAGGTGTCGCAGAGGTATTCGGGCCGGGGACGCCCACCTCGAAGACCATCGATTTTATAAAAACGAACCTCAAGAGAACCCTCTCCTGAGCGCTGCTTGAGAAGTGGAGCAATCGCGACATGACTGAGCTTGTACGCCGCTGCATTGCCGGAGACACGCGCGCCGCCGCGCGCCTCATTACGCTCCTTGAGAGTCAGGATAGAGCGGCCTACATGGCGCTTTATCGACTCAAGGACCATGTGGGGCACGCGCACGTCATCGGCATCACGGGGCCGCCGGGGGCGGGCAAAAGCACGCTCGCGGATAAACTCATCACTCAGTTCAGGGCGCGGGGGCTCAAGGTCGGCGTGCTCGCGGTCGACCCCTCGAGCCCTTTCTCGGGCGGCGCGATTCT
Organism: bacterium; assembly: GCA_021813065.1. Taxonomy (GTDB): domain Bacteria; phylum Spirochaetota; class Spirochaetia; order Treponematales; family Rectinemataceae; genus Rectinema. The sequence goes on along the minus strand of JAKALZ010000138.1, from coordinate 2,067 downwards.
CGGCGACCGCCTGCGCATGCAGAGCCACGCGACCGACCTCGGAGTCTTTATCCGAAGCCTCGCGACGCGGGGCAGCCTCGGCGGCATCTCAAAGGCGACGCACGGCGCGATCCGCGTGCTCGACGCCGCGGGGTACGACATTATCCTCGTCGAAACCGTCGGAGTCGGCCAATCTGAGATCGATGTCGTGCGCGTCGCGGACACTGTGGTGCTCGTCTCTGTGCCAGGACTGGGCGACGATATCCAGGTCATCAAGGCGGGCATCATGGAGATCGGCGATATCTTCGTGGTCAATAAAGCCGATCGCGACGGCGCGGATCGAGTGGTGCGCGAGCTGAGGGCGATGCTCGAGACGCAGGCGCAGCTTACGCGTGGTCAGTCGCCGGCCGCCGGACCCGACACGCTCGCCGCGCGGGATCCGGATTTCATGCACCATGCCGGAATCGAGCCAGGCACTCAGCCCGAATCCGCGTTTTCGGAACAAGTAAGCGAGACACCCCCTGTACTTAAAACCATCGCCGAGAATGGCACTGGAGTAGCCGAGCTCACGAACACCATTTTAAAGCACCTCGACCGACTCGCCTCGACCGGTGAACTCGAGCACGCTCGGCTCGAATCCATAAAGTATCAGCTCGGCCAATTCGTCTTCGAAGAAATCGACCACCTTCTTAGCGCGACTGATCTCACGAACGTGAGAGACGAACTCGCGCGCAAAGTTTTCTCGCGCAAAACCGATGTTTATAGCGCCGGAATGGCGCTTTTTGAGCGCGTATTTCAACAAGGAGCGGACCATGGACACTCTCAAGCTTGATCATATCGGCATCGCGGTGGAGACGATCGACGCGGCGCTTCCCATTTGGGAAGGAATTCTCGGCCTGCCGCTTCACGGAATCGAGGAAGTCACCGAGCAGAAGGTAAAAACCGCCTTCATGCCCATCGGCGAGAGCGAGATAGAACTCCTTGAGAGTACCGATCCTGAAGGTCCCGTCGGCAAATTCATTGCCGCGAAAGGGCAGGGCGTGCACCATCTCGCCTTTCGCGTCGCCAACATCGATGCCGCGTTGACTGAACTCAAGGCGAAGGGGGTACGTCTCATCGACGAGACTCCGCGCTACGGCGCTGGTGGCGCGCGCATCGCGTTCCTTCACCCGAAGGCAACAGGCGGCGTGCTTGTCGAGCTCTGCGAACGAAAGTAGAATGCGCGCTAATTCTTTGTTTTAAAAGTAACCTCCTCGCTGGAGGTAATGATAGTAAGGATGGTGTATATGGAAGGAAAGCTGAGGGCGCTTGAAGAGCGACGAGCTAAAGTTCGCGCGGGCGGAGGACCTAAGAGGGTCGCCGCGCAGCACGAAAAGGGCAAGATGACCGCTCGCGAGAGGATCGAGACGCTTCTCGATCCAGGGACCTTCGTGGAGCTCGACACCTTTGTCGAACACCGGGCGACCGCGCTCGGCATGGACAAAATCGACGCGCCAGGAGAAGGTGTCGTCACTGGCTACGGTTCCGTGAATGGCAGGAACGTGTGCGTATTCGCGCAGGACTTCACCGTCATAGGCGGCAGTCTCGGCGAAATGCACGCCGCGAAAATCTGCAAAATCATGGACATGGCCGTAAAGATTGGCTGCCCGCTCGTCGGGATCAACGACTCAGGCGGGGCTCGCATCCAGGAGGGTGTCGACGCGCTGTCAGGCTACGGCGACATCTTTTATCGCAACACGCTGGCCTCGGGTGTCATTCCTCAGATTTCAGTGATTATGGGACCCTGCGCGGGTGGCGCGGTGTATTCGCCCGCGCTCACAGACTTTGTCTTTATGACCGAAAAGACGAGCAACATGTTCATCACCGGACCCCAGGTCATCAAGGCGGTAACAGGAGAAGAGGTGAGCGCCGAAGACCTCGGCGGAGCGCGAGTGCACTCTGAAGTCTCGGGCGTTTCGCACTTCAGCTTCCCCGATGAGCGGTCGACCATAGAGGCAATCCGTAAACTGCTCTCCTACTTGCCACAGAACAATGTCGAGGATCCCCCCGTCATGGACATCGGCGACGATCCGTCCCGCGCCGAGGATA
>JAKALZ010000137.1 GCA_021813065.1 bacterium | reverse complement strand
GACGACATGTAGGGAATGATCATGATGGCGAGGACAAGCGAAGCCGCGAGAATGCCCGCGCCATAGGGCGGCGCGCCCACGAGCGTCGCCAGTGACCGCACGAGCGGAATAACGACCTCTATTCCCCAGAGTCCGAACACCACGGAAGGGATCGAAGCGAGGACATTGATCAGCGTGTTGAGTGCCGTCCTCATCCACCCCGCACGCAGGTACTCACCCATCAGGATGCCCGCGCTCAAAGAAAGGGGAACCGCCAGGAGCAAGGCGAGGGCCGAGGTCATCAGCGTCCCCGCGATAAAGGGCAGCGCCCCGAACTTCGATGTCACGGGGTTCCAGGTCGAACCATAGAGGAAGGCAACCCCCTCCTGCTTCGCCGCGGGAAGGGATTGCACCACCAGAGTAACGACAAACCCCGCGAAGATGCTGACGATTACAATCGCCGCGGCGCCAAGCAGGGCATTGAACTTCGTATCGTTCATTTCAGGACCGGCACCCCATTGTAGCTCAGACTCTTGACGATGGCTTCAGCCGCCTTGACCGCCGGCGCGGGGAGCACCGCGTAATCGAGGGCGCTCACGTATTTCTGACCATCGTGAATCATCCACCAGAGAAGTTTCGCGAGCTGCTCAGCTTGCGCCAGGCTGCGGTTCCCGTACTTCTGATCGCGGTACACCACGATCCAGGTGAGCGCGCTGATGGGGTAACCTTCTTTCGCGTCGGTATTGACGAGAAGTATTCGGGTATCGGCTGGGAAGGCTCCCGCCGCGGCCGCGGAGATCGATTCGAGGCTGGGCTCGATCCAGCTGCCGCTCGCGTTGCGGATCGCGGCCACCGCCATTTTATTCTGAACCGCGTAGGCGAGCTCGACGTACCCGATGCTGCCCGGCGTCTGCTTGACCACCCCCGCCACACCGGCGTTCTGGGCAGCGCCGATGCCGGTGGGCCAGCTCACCGAATTCGCGTTACCAACATTCGATTTCCACGCGGGGCTCACCGCGCTGAGATAGGCAGTGAAATTGAAGGTCGTGCCTGAGCCGTCCGAGCGGTACACGGGCATGATCGCGAGGTTCGGCAATTTGACACCGGGGTTGAGTTCGGCGATTGCTGTATCGTTCCACTTGGTGATGCTGCCAAGATAGATTTTGGAGATTGCTTCGCCCGTGAGCCTAAGCTTGGGATTCCCAGGGATGTTGTACGTCAGCACCACCGCGCCGATGACCGTCGGGATGTGGACAATCTGCGCCGGATACTTGGAAAAATCACTGTCTTTGACGAAAGAATCCGATCCGCCAAAATCGACGACTCGGTCCTGGATATTCTTTAGCCCGCCCGAGGAGCCTATAGCCTGATAGTTTACCTTGATACCGGCGATTTTGTTGTATTCGTCAAACATCTTGGTGTACGCGGGGGCGGGAAAGGTAGCGCCTGAGCCGAGAAGTGTTTGGGCTCCCAAGGCACTCGTGAGTCCAACGATGAAGAGCGCCGCGAGGAGCGTCGCTTTCACTGTGTTCGTTCGCTTCATTTTTTCCTCCGTTCATGTGATGGGCGGCAGCCTTCGCATCCGAAAATGATCCCGGCGAAACACTCTCCGCTCCGTACGCGTCAGAGGATACAGGTTCAACATTAACGCATTCTCTCGATTATGTTAAAAAATGATTAATTTTCGACGCCGCGCGATAAAAAAAAGGTCGCCAAGCGACGAGCTTGGCGACCTCTATTCGAGTGTCGTTGTTGAGGCACACGCCAGATTATTTCGCGGGAACCTCAGAGACTTTGAGCTTGCCGGACGCGATCAGATCGGCGTATTCCTTTACCTTGGCGACGATCGCCGCGGAGAGGTTGGGGTTGTTCGCGGGGATGCCGACGCCAGCGTTCTTCAGCGTGAAGACGAGGGTTTGGCCACCGGGGAACTTGCCATCCATGGTCATCTTGGCGACATCGTAGGCCGCGACATCGACGCGTTTCATCATCGAGGTCAGGACGGCGGACTTATTGCCACTGTAGATGCCATCTGAGTACTGGTCTTTGTCGACGCCGATTACCCAGCGAATGTCACCCTTCATCTGGCGCTCTTTGGCTTCCTTGATAACGCCGTTGCCGCAGGAGCCCGCGGCGGAGAAGGTGATGTACGCGCCCGCGTTGTACTGCTTCTGCGCGAGAGCTTGTCCCTTGGAGGGATCATCGAAGACGCCGGTATAGTCGATGAGGACTTTGCAATCCGGGAACACAGCCTTCACGCCCTGCTCATATCCTGCCTGGAATTTCTCGATGAGGGGAATCTGCATTCCGCCGATGAATCCGACGACAGACTGCTTGTCTTCTTTCGCCTTGAGACCTGCCGCGACGCCGACGAGGAAGGAACCCTCATGCTCGGCGAAGGTGGCGGACACGACGTTGGGAAGAGGAACCACTGTGTCGATGATCAGGTACTTGCGGGTCGGATAGTTCTTCGCGACCTGGGTCATTGCCTGCTCAAAGAGGAATCCGGGGGCGACGATGAGGCTCATGCCCTCATCGGAGAACGTCGAAAGGTTCGGAACATAGTCCGCTTCGGCGCTCGACTGGAGATACTTGAAGTTCGCGGTGGGTGCGTTCACTTTGAAATAATCTTTCGCAAAGCGGACGATGCCTTCCCAGGTGCCCTGATTGAACGACCTGTCATCGATACCGCCAACGTCGGTTACGAGGCCGACTTTGAACTGGGCAAACACCGGGACTGCGACGAGCGCTGCGACAACAAGCACTAATAACGCTTTTTTCATGCTCTGTCCTCCTTTAAAGAATTGCGATGCTGGATTGCGTAGATTTTCCCAATCTAACGCCAAAAATCAGCTAAATGGTAAAGCCGCGGGAGCATATTGTCAATAAGAATTTTCGCTCCCGCGCTTGGCTTTGAGGCGATTTTCAGGCTTGAGATTCAGCGCCACGAATGATGGCCACGCCGGCTGACGCCCCAATCCTCGAAGCGCCGGCTTCGAGAAGCGCCACCGCGTCTTCGTAGGTCTTTATGCCGCCTGAAGCTTTCACGAGCGCGCGGTCGCCGACAGCCTCTTTCATGAGGCGGATGTCTTCGACCGTGGCGCCGCCTGTGCCGAAGCCTGTGCTCGTCATCACGAAGGCGGCGCCGGCAGCGACCGCCGCCCGGCACGCGGCGACCTTTTCGTCCTTGGTGAGATAGCAGGTCTCGATGATCGTCTTCACAATCGCGGGTTTCGATGCGTGCACCACCGCCGCGATATCGTCTTGAACCGCCGTCCAGTCGCCAGTCTTTGCCTTGCCAATATTGATGACCATATCGATTTCGCGGGCGCCCTCCTCCACAGCGTGGCGAGCCTCTTCCGATTTCGCCACGGTGCTGGTCGCTCCGAGAGGGAATCCGACCACGGTGACGATGAAGACCTCTGAGCCGGCCAGCTCCCTCGCGCAGGTTGACACCCAATAAGGATTTACGCAAACAGCTTTTAACGCGTAGAGCTTAGCCTCTCGACACATCGATATGACCTGATTCTCTGTGGCTATGGCTTTGAGCAGTGTGTGATCGGTCGACGCGGCGATCATCGCGCTCGTCCACGTTTCAGGCATATTCTCACCCTCCATATCCACGCTAGATTTCGATTCTGTTTCTCAAGTATTCGCGGCGGGTGTCGACGAGCTCCCTCAACTCGAGGAGCATGCGCTCGTCGGCTCTCTCCGCGATCGGAAATACGAAATTCTCGGTTTCATCGGTGTAGCGCCGCACAAACACGTCGTCGGTCACATAGCCGAGGCTGATCATGTTCGAGATGCGGTCCGCGCTCTTGAGCACCTTAGACCGAGCTGAACCAAAGTCGCGTATTCTCGTGAGAAACTCGGCCTTGTTCTCGACGGGGCGCCTTGTCACTTCGAGGACGAGCTTGTACACCTCGACGGATTCATCGTCGATCGTAAGGATCGTGTCGGGGTCAGTCTCGGGCGCGTCTTCGAGGAGATCGTGAATAAGGGAGGCTTTGAGGAGCACCGAGTCGATGTAGCCGTAATCCATGAGAATGGCCATCGTGTCGAGCTGGTGGCGGAACATGTTGCCGCCGGAGCGCCGAGGCTTTCCGATGAGGCAGGTCGCGAGCTGGATGTACGGCGCGAGGTGCATGCGTTTAAGGCGTAGCATCGCGGCCTTGTCCATGATGAGACGATCCGAGAGGAGCACAGAATTCTGTATCGGCAGAGAAATGGCTCCCCTTTGAGGGTCGCTCCCTTCAGAACTCATGAGAGCTCCTGAATGTACATCGCAAGCTTGCTGGCCTTCGCGGTCGACGCCGCGAGCTTTTCCGTCTCTTTCTCAATGATATCAGCGGGAGCTGAGGAAAGGAATTCGGGGTTCGCGAGTTTTGCCCTAAGCTTCTCAATGTAGGACGTCTCTTTCGCGGCGTCTTTTCGAAGTCGCTCGACGAGCTTTTCGATATCAAGAAGGCCCCTCACCCGCACATGGGCGGTGACACCCGAGCCCGCGAGGGAAACGCTGCCTTCGGCAGCCGCCACCGCAAATTCGACAGAAGAGGCGCCCGAGAGAAGCCCGATGAGGGCAGCGTGGTCTTCCACAAATTCGCGATGCGGGTTTCCCTCGTCGAAGCTGAGCGTGAGAGGAATAGCAGTGTCTGGCGGAATCTGGAACTCTGAGCGTAAGGAGCGCACCAGAGTTACGATTTCTTTCAGCGCGGAAAAGTGCGACTCGATGTCCAAAGCCTCGCGCTCTGCCTTCCACTCGGGATAGGACGCGGAGATGAGACGCCCCTCGGCGTTGGGCAGCATTCCGTAGATTTCCTCGGTCACAAAGGGAAGGAAGGGGTGCAGCACGCGCAGCGACTCATCGAGCACCTGGAGAAGCACGGTAGTCGCTCTGTCCTTTTCGCGCTCGTCGCCGGATTTTGTGGAGAGCTTCGTGGCCTCGATGTACCAGTCGCAGAAGTCATCCCAGAAGTAGGAGTACAGCGTCTGCGCCGCGTCATTGAAGCGCCAGGAGTCGAGAGCCTGGCCAAGGGTTTTCGTGGCCTCGTTGAGTCTATGGAGAATCCAGCGATCGATGTCGCTGTAGCTCAGCTGGCCTCGGGCCAGCAGCGCGCGTCCTTCGAGGTTCATGAGAATGTAGCGCGAGGCGTTCCACACCTTGTTGGCGAACTTTGACCCCATCTTGAAACTCTCGCGGTCGAGCAGGATGTCCTGGCCGGCGGCGCAGTTGTAGGCGAGTGTAAATTTAAGCGCGTCCGCGCCGTACTCGTCGACGATTTCGATAGGATCGATGCCGTTGCCGAGGCTCTTCGACATCTTGCGGCCTTGCTTGTCGCGGATGAGACCGTGGATGTAAACGTCCCGGAAGGGACTCTGGCCCGTGAACTCCATGCCCGCCATGATCATGCGCGAGACCCAGAAGAAAATGATGTCGTAGGCGGTCACGAGGGCGCCTGTCGGATAGAAGTAGCGCAGGTCGGCGGTGTCCTTCGGCCAGCCAAGGGTGCTGAAGGGCCAGAGCCAGCTTGAGAACCAGGTATCGAGCACATCCTCGTCCTGGTAGATGTCGCTCGAGCCGCACTGGGGGCAGATTGTTGGGTCCTCGCGGCTCACGATCATCGCGCCGCAGTCCTTGCAGTAGAAGACGGGGATGCGGTGA
>JAKALZ010000136.1:5212-5741 GCA_021813065.1 bacterium | reverse complement strand
CTCAGCGCGCGATGGAATCGCCCCTCCCGCGCCTGGAGCGGGGTACCACAGCCTGCGGATGTGCTGCTTGGCGAGCACCATTGCCGCGTCGAAGCGTATAATGCTGAAGTGCGACGCGACGTGCAAAATTCGTTCTTTTACCGCCTCCCGCGCTGCAGGGTTGAGAAAGTCGATTTGCGCGGTGTCATTCCACGCCATGCTAGTGCCATCGTTCCCGTGGTAGATGTAGCGAACCTCGCCTGAGTGCCGATCAAGCCGCTTGAATACAACCGCCGCGTCGGATCGGCTGTAGTAGTGGTCTTCGAGCCAAATTCCCACCGAGGGGTCGCTCGAGAGATCGGGGCCGTTGAATGTGTACCCTGGGTAAGGGCAGTAGGGGAGGCTCACGAAGAGATCCGGTCTCGAGCGTATCCAGTACGAGTCGATTCCCGTGTGGTTCGGCACCATGTCAGCGGCAAGCCGTATGCCGTACTGGCCACATCGCTCTCGGAGCGCGTCAAGCGATTCCCAGCCTCCAAGTTCAGGGCTG
>JAKALZ010000136.1:0-5202 GCA_021813065.1 bacterium | reverse complement strand
GAGTACGCGGAAGCAGCGGCTTCCGGGTTTCCGCAGAGTCTTTTAATCTTCTCGCTCGCGGGGCTTCTCTGCCAGATACCGATGAGCCAGAGCCCATTGATGCCCCGTTCGGCCATAGTGATAAGCTCTTCTTCGGGTATCTGGTCAAGGCGCGTAATTTCACGCGCGTAGGTCGACGAGAGTTGATGAAGCCAGACAAGGGCGTTCTTCGCGATCAGCACAAGCGAAGGCATCCAGCTCCTGTCGGGGCTGAACTTTTCGTACTCGTGCATCGTGCTGCGGTAGTTGTAGGCGATGGCTGGACCGGGGCCCGGCGGGAACCTCGGCGCGGCTTCCTCGGCGATCATGTCGATGCCCGCCATCAGTGTAAGATTAAAGTCACCGAGGAGCGTGCTCCAGTTGCGCAGTATCCACTCGAGTTGGGCCTTGAGCGACTGCGGCGCGCGTTTGGCAGGCTCGCGGAGAAAGGTGATGAGATCAAGCGATGAGCCCTTGGTTCCGGATACTCCTGGCATTTGCCTCAGCGCCGCTTCGAGTGTCGCGAAGGCGCGCAGGTAGGGAGTCTTCGCGGAAAGCGTACCGGGGCTCGCCGCGCCTGAAGGCGAGACCCCGTCGTCAAAGAGCATCCTGTAGGGGCCAGCGGCTGGATTCTCGTTCATCAGCTTGATAAGAATGAATTGTTCGATGGCCACCTCACGGTGCTGGGTGCGCGTTCCGTCTTTTGCGGTACTAAAGGCGTCGAGCCACTCGTCCGGCGATGAAATGCCGTCGTAGACTGAGGCGGGAGGAAACTCCGAGACGAGGCCGGCGAACACGAGCGAAAGGTTCGTGCGCTCGTCGTCGGTCAGTGTCGCGCTGTCCGCGATACTCGCGAGCGTTGACGCTACCTGGCGCCGATATTGCGCGATTATGATACGGAAGGCGTCATCGAGGAGCGAGATCGCGCGCAGCTCTCCCGCGGGAAACTGATACTTCTGGGCTGTAAGGCGCGCGGAGACCGCGTCGGGAATCACGATTGACCCTGAAGTCATCCACAGATGCCTCGGAGGGGAGTGAGGAGTTCTCAGTGTTCGCTGAATCTGCAACGCCATGGTTTGGCTCCTAGCGTAACTATACTTGGTATTCCGCCTGCGGGCAACGAAGCGTATCGAAAAAATAATCGTTGTACCAAGAATCAGCTCTATGCTATAATAACATATCGACAGGGGAGGTCATTTTGTCTGGACAGATCGCGCATGAGAAGCGAAAACAGGAGATACTAGAGAAGGCTCTCGATGTGTTCATCGAGGAAGGCTATGAGGATACCACCTTTCAAAAAATCGCTGAGCGCTGCGGCATTACCCGCACGATCCTCTATCTGTATTTCGACAACAAGAAACAGATTTTCGCTGAGAGCCTCAAGCGATTTTTGAGCTCGCTCGAAACGGAGATCGCCGTAGTCGCCCACAATCAGAGCGTGCGCTGCGACGCGAAAATAATCAAGATTGGCGAAATGGTTGTCGATGCCTGTGAGCGCGAGTCAAAACTCCTCTCGGTAGTAATGGACTATCTCTTGAGACTTAAAGCTTCAGGCGGCAACCCAGACGAGCGCGTGCGGCGCCGGACTGTTCGCATGCGCCATATCCTCGCGGACATTGTGATCGAGGGGAAGCGTCTCGGCGAATTCTCAGAGAGTTCTTCGGTAAAAGGTACGGTTGAAATGTTTTTTGCCCTGGTGGAGGCAGCTGTTTTCAGACTCGTGGTGCTGGGACGGAAGGATGCGGCGGGGCTTCAAGAGGCGCTTTCGCCTTTCGTAAGAAGCATGCAAGGCGCAACAGCTTCAGTATGATGCTCAGAGAGCATTGTCGCTGAGGGCCATGCTCGCGACGAAGAGATTCATAATCTTTCGTTCCATAATTGAAACTTCAGAAATGTATTTGAATGTCATGCCCGGAACGCCTTTTTCGGAGATCCGGGTTATCCCCGCGTTGTAGGCCGCGAGCGCGGTGAATTCATCATCGCTCGCGCTCAAATATTCTTGAAGGTGCCCAAGTCCGAGTCTCGCGTTGTGGTAGGGGTCCAGAACCAATCGATCGCTGATGCGCCCGAAGACCGATGAGTTGAGCTGGAAGAGCCCACTATTGAGTGTGCCCACAGTGTTGGTCGATCGCGCTTTAGGGTTGTAACGGCTCTCGACGTACGCGACCGCGAAAGCGAGGCTGGGCCTAACTCTGTTGGCGATTGAGTTGTCGAGAATGGCTTTTGCCACTTTTTCCGAATTGGTTATCGCGGCAAAGAATTTTAATACCTGACCCTTTGTTTTTGAATTGCTGTACAGTTTTGAAATTGGATCAGTATATGTATTAATATTACCAATATTTACAGAAAATAAAATACTTGATGTGCTGTTATGTGAATTCAATAATACTTTAGTTTCAAATAACGTCGCAGATGATGAAATTAGAAAAAATAGCGAGATACAGAAAGAGGCAGCAATTACAAGCTTCGCCGCCTTGTTTCTCGCGATTAATTTCGATTTATTCTCAGACTGCACTATTAAAAACCTCCTGAAAAATAACAAAATGTCTTGATAAATAAATATCACACATTTATAGAAATGATAATTATTTTGCGGGATTAGTCAAGCGACTAAATGAAAACGAGCATTAAATGATTGATATAAATAAAGTTGCTAAAATTGCGTCAACGCTCTGTTTTTTCATCTGGAACGTGGATTGAATTTGTGATATTATAAAATTCTTATGAGTGTTGAACCGGTCCGCATAATAGTCACTGGCGGAACTTTTGATAAACATTATGATGAAATAAAAGGCGAATTGACATTCACGGAAACCCACGTTCCCGAGGTGCTGCGAAGGGCGCGCGTCTCCATTCCTGTCGAAGTCGAACTCAACCAGCTCATCGACAGCCTCTTCATGCAGGACGAGAATCGTCGTTCTGTGCTGGAATTGTGTGCGCGCGCGCCTGAATCGAGAATCATCATCACCCACGGAACCGATACTATGACGCAGACCGCCGAACTCCTCGGCGGAGCGGGAATCGACAAAACCATCGTGATCACCGGCGCGATGATCCCGTACAAGATTCTCGACTCGGATGCGCTTTTCAATTTTGGTACCGCGTTCGCCGCGGTTCAGCTTCTCCCTTCGGGTGTCTACATTTCGATGAATGGGCGGATCTTTAGCTGGAATGATGTTCGGAAAAACAAGAGCAAGGGCGTATTCGAAGAGGTGAGGGAGTAAAACATTAATGGCTCGAGTGAAGGCAATCGAAAAGCGCGAGCTCATCCTCGAATCGGCGAAGCGGCTATTCGCCGACAAGGGCATCTCGGTTTCCATGGGAGAAATCGCCGACGAAATCGGTATCCCCGTTGGCAGCATCTACACCTACTTCGATTCAAAACAAGCGCTCGTGGAGATCATTATCGAAGAGGGCTGGAACGAGTTTCGCGCGTGGGTTGAGTCTGGACTCGCGGCAAGTGGGCTCAATGCCTCATCTCAAGGAAGTTCGCAAGACCGAGACGCGCGAGAAAAATCGCTGCGCTCGCTGTCATTTCTCGTGAATCGCGCGCTCCCAATGCTGTTCAGCGATGTCGATCTCATCATGCTTCTCCTTGCGGAGGCAAGCTCTTCTGCAAAACTCGAAGAGAAGCTTCAGTATATATCTGTTCTTATCGCCAGGCTCGTCGCCGATTGCGCGTCCGCCAGCGCGCCTGTCACTGATACGCGGCTCTACAGCACGGGCATCACCGTGATGCTTCTCGGTGCGCTCGAGACTCTCAGAATCACCGCAAAAACGGATCTTGGCGTCAGCGTCGACGATATTCAGCGATTTCTCCGACAAGTCGCGGAGAACGCGCTGGGCGAACCCCTCCCCGATATGGACTGAGAGAGCGTATCCAGGGCTTCACCGCCCAGCCGACGATGCTTCCCAGAGGCCGCGCAAAACGCATTCTCCAGGATACTTCTGAATAGTAATCTTCAAGCGATTTGCTTCTAAAATGAAGGAGATCCTCGGCTTCCTGCGAATCAGAGTACCATCCACAGTGGAAATTGCCGCTCGCGAAGAGATCGTCGGGCAAAAATGTCGCGCTTCCAAGGCCGAAGCAGCGCATGAGCCTATCCAGGTAGGCGCGGTAGGTCGTTCTGCAGGAGGTGCCGCCGCCAATATTGAAGGCCCTCCCTTTGCCGCCAATCATAGCCGCGTGCGCGAAGGCTCGCCCCGCGTCTTCGGTATGAACCACTTCGAAGTGCGTCGAGGGCGGAACCTCGAAGAGAAGAGGCGAGAAGGGAAGCCAGTCGCTCGAAACGACATAGGAAAGACGGAGGACAGTCCACTCAAGGCCGCTCTTTTGCAGCGCGGTCTCGCACTCCATTTTCGTTCGGCTGTAGGTGTCGTTGGGCGCGAGGGTGTCGGAGACGGAGATCATGGGACTCGCGAGCCTGTCGCCGTAGAGGGCGATGCTCGAAGCGAACACAATGCGTGGGCTGGGATGGATACAGGAGCAGACATTGAGCAGCGCGCGCGTGCCTCCCACGTTGATCGTGGTGGCGAGCTCGGGTTTTTCATCCGCGAGAGGAGGTATGATGCCCGCAAGGTGAATGACCGCGTCGGGGCCATTGCCCCCCGCGCACGACATGGCCTCGGAAAGCGCTTCTTCAGAAGTAATGTTTCCATAAAATATCTTGACGCGACCGCGCGAATCTCTGATGAGTTCGCGGAGGCGGCGCTGGTGTCTGTTTTTTGCCGAGGGGTGCTCGAAGACACAGACTTCGCAGCCCGCCGCGAGGAGGGCGCGCACGGCGCTCATGCCCACATTCCCAAATCCACCCGTCACGAGTACGCGCATGGAGTACCTCCGTTTAGTATTATAATGAATGAACATTCATTCAGCAACAAAAATTCGAGAAGAATCGTAGCGCGGCGAGCCCGCGATCGCGATGCGGGCAAGAATGAGGGCGCGCATTATGAAAGCTCGCCATACAGCGCGCACAAAGTGCGAACGAAGGTTCGCAATATGGCTCGCCATACAGCGCGCTCATTGACCACCCAGGTCGGCTTCCGCTACACTCTCTCCGCTATGATTACAATCCACGAGCTGCGCGGAAAATACATTGATTTTTTCAAGGCGCACGGCCACGCGGAGATCAGCGGCAAATCGCTCATCCCCGAGAACGATCCGCCTGTGCTTTTCACCACCGC
>JAKALZ010000135.1 GCA_021813065.1 bacterium | reverse complement strand
ACCCGAGTGGCAGCTCAACCTCGACATCGCCAGGCGCGTGGCGAGGATTCTCGAAGAGCACGGGCTCCCCATCAAGTAGTATATCTCCCGAATCCTTTTGGTAGATGCCGAAGAGACATTTCATGAGCGTCGACTTGCCCGCGCCGTTTTCGCCCATGAGCGCGTGCACGGTGCCGGGACGGAGCCTGAGCTGAGCGCCATCGAGCGCCTTCACTCCTGGGAATTCTTTTTTCAGGTCTCGCATCTCGAGCACGTACATTCGGTTTCCTCTGTAAAAAGCTCCCTGACTCGGCGGGGCTGAGATACCGTGCCGGATCAGGGAGCCAGGGGTTGTTTACTTTACTTCTGTCTTGGCATAGGCTGCTTCCGCAACGCCCACGTTCGACTTGGTGATCTCAAAATACGGCATACGCACATCGCGGAAGGTTCCGACTTTGCCAACTTTGACGCCGCTCATCGGATCGTTGCCGCGCACCAGGTTGACCGCGATGGTCAGAATGGCGTCAGCTTCGTAGTTCGGATCCGATAGCACCGATCCAAGCATTATATCATCCTTGATGAGGGGCACAACTGTCGTCAGCGCGTTGATTCCCACAACGCCCATGTACTTCTTGCCGGTGAAATAACCGGCGGCCTTGAGAGCCTCGACCGCGCCGAGCGCCATAGCGTCGTTGTTGCAGATAACCATCTCGGTCTTGTCGCCGAACTTGCCGATCCATGTCTCCATGATGTTCTTGGCATCATCGGTCTTGAAATTCGCGGGCTGAAGGGCAAGCTGCTCCGTCGCGAAACCAGCTTTCTGCATGGTATCGATCACGAGCTTGGTGCGCGCCTCCGCGTCGGGGTGGCCTGGTGTGCCTTTGAGGAGCACGTACTGCATCTTCCCATCTTTGTTCTTATCGAGTGACGGTCTCGCCTTCCACGCATTCATGATCATCTGTGCCTGCATGATGCCCGACTCCTCGGGTGTGGTGCCGACATACCAAGCCTTGTCGTAGGAGAGAATATCGGCTGAATCCGGACAGCGGTTGAAGAACACGACGGGGATGTTCCTCGCCTTGGCCTTGGCGATCATGGTCGAGGCGGCCTTGGGATCTACCGGGTTGATGGCGATCGCGTCAAATCCTCTGGCGATGAGGGTGTCGATCTGATCGTTCTGGGTCGGCTGATCGTTTCTCGAGTCAAAATATTCGACAGAAACGCTGGGGCCGAGACTTGGCTAGAATGCCTTCATGACGCCGCGCATGTAAGAGAGGTAGGTGTTCGAAAAGTCGAAAAACACCACAGCGACTTTTACAGGCTTCGTTGATGCCTTGTTCGCCTGTGCGCCCACATTGAACGCCGACACCATCATCAGCAGCGCTAATGATACGACTAGCAATTTTTTCATGTTCGCCTCCATTGAACAATGAATGTAATCGGCGGCCGATACCGCCTCTATTCTCACACGCTCACAGGTTTTCGCCACGCGATTGGCATAGTTTTGCGGCTGCCTCAGCGATCCGCTCAGTTTCTTTCAAGTCGATTTCACGTGGCAGTGCCCTCAGGTTCCATGTTTCTTTGAGCGAAACGAACTCTCCTTGCTGAAGTTTCTTCATGGGAGATAGCGCCTCCATCTCGACCATTCGGTCGTCTTCGAAAGTCTCGTAATTCACGCCGAAATCGGGGTATTCCCCGTTTTCGACCGCGCTGAAGCGAAGAGTAAAGCACTGATTATGGACGAGGTAGCTCGCCCAAGATTCTTCGTTGTTGAATCCGATCTTGAGCTGAGCAGAATTCGCGGAATCGTGCCGGACGAGGCTGTACTTATTGCCGAGCGAAAGCCGCGTGTCGCAGAGATTGGTATAGGGCCAAAAGGCGATGTGCTTGTTCGGGAGCACACCTGTCTGGGACTGGCTCATCGGAATGACTTCGACGCCGCCCGCGTCGACGCTCGTGATAGACCATGCCGACCAACTCTTTGGTGTTGCAGCGATATTGCGGACGCTGTGGCGTATGGATACCTCCGCGCTCTCCGCAGCGAGGCGAACTTCCGTCTCTAGCTGGGCGCCGATGCGCGTCCTTGGCGGAGGAGTGAACCGCGCGCCTCCCTCAAAGAGTTCATAGGTTACAGGCTCATTGTCGGGATAAAAAGCGTGGGGAAATGAGTGCGGCGCGATCCAAAGCCGATTGCCGCCTCGAATGTCCCAATAAGCGTCCTTATAGAATACGCGGTCAAAGTCGGGGCCAGATTTCCTGTACGAAGGGTCGCGGTTGAAGAACATGACATTGAGATGCTCAAGAAGGGCATAATGGATGATGCGCGGTCCATAGTCGAGGGTCACCACGAGCGTTGCTGAGGCGTTCGAGAACTGGAGGCATCTGCCGTACTCACCGTGTTTGATCTCTTCAATCTTCATGCCGATCAGTCTCCGTCCAGTTCCAGTTCAGCGCTCGGGGCCGTTGGGTTCGACGACAACTTTTATCGCGCCGCCTTTTCGGTTCACAAAGGTATCGAGCGCCTCGCCAAACCTCTCGAGGGGGAAGGTGTGCGTGATGAGATCCCCGAGAGTGAGGCGCTTCGCTTCGAGGTCCTTGATGATTTTCCACGACACATTAGGGTTCGCGCGCGACCCATAGATCGCGATTTCGTTGTGTACAATGTATTTATATGGTAGTTTTTCTTCGATTTTATCCGAGGGAACGCCGAGAAGCGCGACTTTCCCGCCCTTTCGGACCATTTTGACTGCCTGGGCGAAAGTTCCTTCCGCGCCGCTACACTCGAACGCTTCGTCGACGCCTACGCTGCCCGCCAGATCTCTTACCATGGTGATTGGGTCGCACTTCTCGAAATCGACGATCGCGTCCGCGCCCAAGACCTCTGCCGCGCTAAGCCGTTTCCCCCGCCCTACCACAATGACACGCGCCGCGCCGAGAGTTTTCGCGTACTTCATCGCGATAAGTCCTATCGGCCCCGGTCCGATCACCGCGACTGTTCCCCCTGCGGTGATCCCAGTGAGTTCCATACCGTGGAGAACAACTCCCGCCGTGTCGACCAAGGCGCCTTCGCGGAACGAGACCGAGATGGGAAGTTTTTTAATGCTCTTTTGCGAATACACATTGTACTGCGCGTAGGCGCCTCTGCTTATAAAGCCATAGTGCCGGTGGCCTGTCTCGGGTTTCCCGTAGTTTTCGCAGAGATTGTACTTTCCTTCGAGACAGTTGCGGCAGAAGCCGCAACCTTTGTGCGCTTCGCCAGAGACACGGTCGCCAACTTGAAATCCGAACACATCTGGTCCTACCTTGACCACTTCGCCCGACCACTCATGCCCTGGTGTAAAGGGGTAGTAGGGAGGCCATATGCCCGCGATATCTCCCCGAATGATCTCGGGATCGCTCCCACAAATCGCCACCGCTCTGATTCTGCAGAGCACTTCGCCCGCGCCCGGTTCAGGGATCGGTTCATCACGGACTTCGAATGCACCTGGAGAGGTGAGCACGAGAGCTTTCATGATAGAATTGGCGACCTGGTTCATCGTTGAACTCCTGGATGTATTCACATTCCGCCCCTTTCGGATACAGGATGTTGGATACAGGATACATTGCGTACACCAAGTTGTCAATGAAAAAGTTTAAGCAGCGCGACAAGATGAACGGGATGAATGTTTTGATATGAATTTTTGACTGGATGTACTGGATAAGACTGGATGAAGACGGTTTTGGGGGAAAGATAGGGTGGAAGTTTTGTTCCTTTCCCAAAAGAAAAAATCCTGTTGATCTGGTAGAATCCTGTAATCCCGTCTATAGCCATCGAATCCGCTTAAAATTTTTAAATCCTATCGAAGAATGGGGGGTGCGGCTTATCCCCCGATCACCGGTGAGACGAGCAGTCCGATCACATAGGTGATTGCGGCTTCGCCAAGCCCGATCAGCATCATTTCAAGGCCGCTCTTCCACCAGTTGCGTCCTGTGATGATGACTTTGGCGGCGCCCACGCCGAAATGTGCCAGCGTGCTGATCACGAAGGAGAGAAGAAGCGCGGAAACGCCGGTGGTGAAAATATACGGAAGGACTGGAATGCCTGCGCCGAGGGCGGTTGCCGCGGTCGCACTGATGGCCGATCGCCAGGGGTTGGGGAATGTTTGTTCCGAGAGCCCGAGTTCTTCATGTGCGATTGTCTTGAGCATTTCGCTGGGGCTCTCGGCCATGCGAGCAGCCATCGCGTCGGCTTCAGCCTCTGAAAAGCCTTTGAGTTGATAGAAGAGCGAGAGTTCCTGCCGCTCCTCGAGAGGGTGTTCCGCTATTTCCTTACGCTCGCGCTCCATCTCGGCTTCGTGCACTTCGCGTTCAGCTTTTTCCGCGAGGTACGCGCCGCTGCCCATCGAGAGGGCGGAGGCGATCATTGTGGCAAATCCGCTTATCAGGACGAATGACCCGTTGACGTGCGTTGCTCCTGCGACGCCGCTTACGACGCCGAACGCGGCGCCCAGTCCATCGTTGATGCCGTACACTGCCTGGCCAATCCAGCCGCCACCCCGCATGTGTTTCTCACGGCTCAGGATGCCTTCGAGAAGTTGCCCCGGCGACACGACCGGATGCGAAAGTTTCTTGAGGACGAGATTGTGCGATTGTTCTTCTTGTGCGATCTCCAGAAATTCCTTTTTATCTTCTTCTGTCGGTGACTGAGCGACAAGCTGCGCATAGGTATCGCCCGCGCGCAGTTCAGCTGCTTCCATCGCCTGCGCGAGACCGGCAGTTCCATCTTTGAAAAGAGCGTCGCGGCGGGCTATCTCGGCCTCAGTTTCCGCATAGGCTCCCGGAGAAGCATTCAGGTCTCGAAGGCGCTGTTCCAACCGCGCCGCATGTTTCATTTCTTCCTCGGCCATGCGCAAAAAGAGACTCTTTCTGCGTTCGTCAGATTCTCTCTCGGAAGCGGCGGCATAGGTGAGCGCGCTTGCCTTCTCATCTCTCCAAGCCTTGTGGAGCTCATCAATGTATCGACGCTGTGATTTGCTGTTGTCGTTCATGGCATACCTGTTAAATGCGCGCGAAATTCTGTGGTTATTGTAGCCCCTCTTGCCGCATGGTCAATATGGATTGCGTTCAGCGCGACGCGGCTTGCTTCTCTATGCAGTTTTTCCTATGCTGTGGCCATGGTACGACACATAAGCGATGTTGAATCGGTTGAATTCAAGGGTGAGGGTGTTCTCGGTGTGATGAAGCAGATCGCCGTGGGTCCGCGCGACGGATGGATTGATGGGTACATGCGTGTGTTTACGGTCGAGCCGGGTGGGTACTCGCCGGAGCACCGGCACCCCTGGTGGCATGTGAACTATGTGCTCGAGGGCGAAGGTAGTCTGACCATCGATGGTCGGCGCGAAGCCCTGCGCGCGGGGTCGGTGGCCTATGTCGAGGGCGGGGCGCTGCACCAATTCGCCAATACAGGAAAGAGCGCGCTCAAATTCATCTGCCTTGTGCCGCCCGAGGGCGATCACTACTGATCCGCAGCCCCCGTACAGGGGCTAGAGCGCGAAGTGGCTCGAAGTAGCGCGAGCGACGCAATTGCGCGTCTGCACGCGGTATTCAACCTTAGCTACCGCGCGTGAACCTTGACTGGGCGCTCCTCTGGCACTCCTTGAATATATTATTTTTATAATATTATAATATCTCTATGAACAAGCCATCGAAACGCTCACCCTTTGTGCGCTTTGTCGTGAAGCGCCGGAAAATCATTCAGATTGTGATCGCTATCGCGGTGTACGCGCTGATCGGCGTCCTCAAT